>NZ_KZ984700.1 GCF_003574485.1 Facilibium subflavum | reverse complement strand
CATACTTTATACCCCATTTTCGATTGATGTAACATATTTATATTCTTGACAAAATAAACCATCACCAAAAAGTTATGTTGACAGTCTAAATGCTTAGAAAGACATAAGTTACATATTTTTTATATTGCGCTTCGTACTGTTTTAATAGTTTTGTTTTTAAGTAGTGTAATTCCTTTGTTTGTAAGGTTGGAGGGAGTTTTAAATACAGATCAACACACAAGAAACGTCCGGACTGCGTGATAACAACTTTTTTAGCACTTAAGCCCTGGTTTTTGCAAGTTATATTTGCTATTGTAGTGATTTGTTTACTTAGTTCAGGAGCGACTGACGCATCTAACAGATTAAGCCCTGCCTCTTTAATTAGCTTTAATGGCTTTAAAATAATTACTAACCCCATAATAATAGCAGCACTTGGGTCAACATAGATTGCCAAATCGCCTAGTCCATAAAACGTTAAAATTAGTGCAATGGCTAGCGAAATATCAACAGAAGCGCTTAAGAGGGCATCGGCTTTCCAAAGCTCAGCATCAGCACATAGAATTTTAGAGCCGGTTTTTCGTGCGGCATTTCTAACATAGAAATACATAATGCTACAAGTTATTGTACCAATAAAGGAACCAATCAGTGCAAACAAATAATTTGGAATTATTGCATGAGTAAGGAGATTAACAATTGATATAACAATAACGCTAACAGAAACAACCAAAATAAATCCTGCTTGCAATATTACAAAAACAGGTTCTAAACGATAGTATCCATATGGATAGTATTTGTTAGCAGGTTGATTTATTTTTTTGATTACATATAGTGAGATTATGTAGATTAAAAGTGTGATAAATGAATAACCCACATCTAGTAACACAGTTAAAGATTTTGCAAAATAGACGATTACTAGGCTAAATAAAACAAAAACAGCCGATAAAATAAAGTTAACTTTAAGGGTTTTGGTTTCAATTTTTTGGGTATTTACAAAATCCATGATTTACCTATTTTGTTAATTTAACGTAAGTTCAATATAAAAGAATAAAGGCACTATTAAATTTGGCGCATGGCTTAGGCAGTATTTTATTTATCCTAGGCTGTAAGACTCGGAGCACGGAATGTGAGTCTGAGCATATTTGTACTGCTTCAGTTGTTGGAGGAAAGTTACACGGTTTAAACCAAGAATGTGTGCAGATCTACTTATATTATACCCAGTAAATTCCAACGATACTTCGATCATTGACCATTCGGTTTCTTCCATAATTAGATGATAAACTTTTCCACTTTCCAAGCCATCCAGGCTGGAATTTCTATAAAGCTGCTGGACACGTTTTTTAACCACTTCGCGCAATGGGAACGTTTGTTTTGAGCTGTTACCTTGTTTTAGTTTATAATGCATTGTTGCAGTCATCTTTATCATCCCCTCCTTTTACCCCATAAAGCATTGTTTTAAAGATCTAAATAATGATGAAACCAATATTAGTTACCAAGTGCTTGTGTCACTAAAGCAAACCTACACATATGGTTATAGTAAATGTAACAACATGCACAAAGTGTTTTCTCTGAGACCACAAATATTCCTCAAAATACTTAACTTAAAGAAGGCATTTATTACTTGATACTACTTATTATCCTCACTTTCTTAAATTAAGCCAGTATTAGGAGACTAATTAAGTTTTCAGTTAATAACAAGTATATTGTCATCCTTGTACATAATTAAAAGTCAGATTTTCAGCTTTAGTTGCTTATTACAGGCGAAAGTGGTCGTTTATTAAGCAGAGTTATACTGCAGCGCAAAAAAAGGAATATTGAAATAAGTGTGTAAATTCTTTCATAGGTTATAATGGTTAAAACGTATAATCTAAGGACGAANNCTGTAAAATAGTTTGTGATGGGTATATCTAAGGTGTAGAAAAGCCTCCCTGATATGGCAAACAAAAATACAATGCATCAAGTTTTGTCTGATTACAATACGATTTATTATAAAGTCTCTGCATGACATGAAGTTATTGTAAGTTTGCCACTTAATTTTTGGCTTTGTATTCATTCTGTAGTCATATTACATTCTAGCAATCAGTTGATTTGCTAACTGGTAACCAATGGCGTAATAAGCTTCTTCTGGTGTTAAACTCGTAAAATGAGCAGATAAGTTATTAGCTAAGACTACCATCAATTTAGCAAAACTATTTGTATCTTTATTTTTCAATACTTCACTGTATACTGCAGCAGAAGGTTTACCGTCCTGAGTGTTTTGCATCATAAAAAATTGTAGAGCTTGATATGCATCTGCAGCACCTGTTTTTTGTTCCGCATTATGAACAAAATCCTTTAACTTTTTAGGGATGCTAAAAGTTGTTACTTTAAAACCAAATATGCGAATTTCATATTTTTTGTTTAAGGCAGCCTCAATCGCATTATTGACATCAACGCTAATTTGACTAATGTTTTGGACACGTGCATTAGCACGTAACGCTTGAATTTCTGAGACAAGCTGATCCTGATTTACGTTAAGCATTTTTTGAGCGTCGTCTCTATACTGCATATAAATATTGTAGGCATCAACAGGCAATTGGTAGGCTAAACGGTTTGCCTCGGCATAACTATCAGCAACCTCTTGCATGTTTTTGCCTTTTGAGGCTAATTTTATACCATTTAATGTTAGGTAATTCAAAAAGTAGTTCATCTGTTGAGCTTTTGCATCAGCTGCATCAGAACTCGTTAAGAACGCTACACGATAATTCCAAAAATCATTATACTGTTGTGTAGCTTTTTGTATATATTGATCGACCACATCAAGTTTTTGATAGTTTTGTGCTGCATTAACAACCGCTTGCCCAAAAGCCATACTTGATGCTTGCATGTTTTGCAAGGTTGCATCTTTTGTGAACGCAGTGTATTGTGGTGCTAATGTTGTAATGAGGTTTGCTGCTGCAATACCTGCTGCAATATAACTGCCTTTTGATGCACTATCAAGAACACTGTTGAATTGATTGATATTAGTAACTTTACCGCTTAAAGTGGTGGTATTCACATCTTGAATTGCTGCTTTCACCAGTTTATCGGTTTCCATTGTCTGTGCAGCATAAGTCCAAGAAACAGTCAGTAACGTTATGATAGCAATAGCCTTTTTCATATTAACTCCTAGTTTTAGTTATTTGTTAAGTTAGTTGCTTTAATAAGCGATCTAATTATGAGTAATTTGTGCTCTATTTTTTTATTGAAATTGTAATAAAAATGTAAAAATTCAATTTATCTTTAAAAATTTCAGTAATAAACACCATCAATGAAATTGACACGTGTTGCTCAACCTTCTGCTTTTAACTTTGGTTAATAATGGGAAAATGACGAATACAGTTGAATTATGGTTGTAGAGCTTTCTTTGTTCTCAATATAGAGATGTGAAAGTCATATTTAGGTTTAAATTAATAATAAAGTTATCTGTATTAAATAATGTGCAATAAAGAAGGAAAGTCGCCATATAATACTAATCAGTATAAATGAGAGCGCCAGTTGGAATCCTAGCAACTTACATTGTTCAAGCTTTATTATGTTTAAAAAAATGTAGAATAAAATGGGTAAAAATACAGCAACAATTAGTGGGTAGAATAGATAATAGGTAGCTTCTGCAAGAGATACACTTAAAGGAAATGCACTAAGTAGTAATAGCAATAATATAGCACAAAATATCCCCACGTAAAGTCTGCGTAGCTTGCGTCTTAGCTTGTGGCTATAACTCTTTCTTAACCAAAAGCAGAAAATAAGCATATATGTAATTTCAAGACCTTCAACCAAAGATAAGTTGACATCAAAATTAGTTGTATTTTTTAGCATGATATGGGTGATTGCGTACCTTGACAAGTAAACTATAATCGATAATAAAAGTATAAAAAGCATCTCCTGTTTTGAAAATGTAAGCTGGCGTATTCGAAGACATGCGATGAAGAACTTTACAGGTAGATTCTTTATTTTAAACTGTTTTCGCGAAAACATAATAAAATAGATAACAGCAATACTAGAAAGAGTCAATATAAACAATGTTACTAAGTCGAAATAAAGTTCAAATGTGTGGCTACTTAAAACATCTATTAATTCTTTTGACAGGAAAAACTCCCATGTTTTTGGGTATATAAACACATAACAGGCAATGGTCAGGGTCATAAAAAAAATACGGGGTTTAACTGCCTTATTAAAACGAATTATCTGTGCTAATGTTAAGATAAATAAGGGGCGGTTAAGCGGTGTAAGTAAAATCATAAATGCAATGCTTTCAGTAAAATATATGGTAATCATTAGCATAATTACAATTGGCAAAAATAACCGCCAGAAACCCAAATGATCATATAAAAAACCTACTATAATAATTATTAGTAGCATTAATGGAACAGTGATAAGATCGAATAAATCAAAATAAGGAGACACTGAGATAATATCTTGCGTTCCTAAATTAACAGGAATAATTTCAAGGCCTAAATTATAATAAATAACTTGAAACTCATTTATTGACACCATTAGAGATAGCAACGTAAAAGCAGCTAGCAAGATAAGTGACTTTATTATATCAGAGTACTGGTAGTTCAATTTCAATTTTTAGCCCATCCTTTGTATTTGTCATTTTCATGTCTGCTTTATGAAAATCTAAGATTTCCTTTACAATAGCTAACCCAATCCCAGAGGACCCTTTTGTAGATAATCCTACATTTAAAATTAAAGGCATTATCTCTTCGTCTATACCCGGCCCGTTATCAATAATAGTTACAATGACCTTGTGTCTTAATTTATGCAGCCTTAAAGAGACTATGCTTGCATGGCTGAAAGCATTATCAATGAGGTTATTAAATGCTCTTTTTAGTGCATTTTGCTTGCCATAAATGAATATAGATTTATGTGAGAACTCATGGGCAATAATATTATGTCCTACTGATCGATAATCTGTGATAATTTCTTCTAGCAATGGAATTAAATCAAAGTATCGGTTTGGCTCAGTGGTTAACCAGTCATTCTTACCATACATAACTAAACTAGAGCATATATGGTGTATCTCATTAAAGTCTTTTTCGTCTTTGTCAGGAATTTCTCCCTTTTCAATTTCCATTCGTAATCGAATGCGGTTTAAAGGCCCTTGAATATCATGTAAAGTCGTTGCTAAGAGCTTGGCGCGTGATTTAATAATCGATTCAATGTTTGTTGTCGATGAAATGATTTTTTGGTTTAAATGAGATAAAAATTTATCAAAATATTGGGATTCAATTCGCTTAGCTTTTTCCATGTTTCTGCTGTAATTATGTAAGTAATTAACGTAAAAAACACTATGTAAATAGCTCTGATAGATAATAAAAATATAAATTAGCGTCAAAATAATGGCAAGTAATACTGAAAGCAAAGGCAGCCATATTGTTATATTGACAGGGGCATCTTTAGTAAATAGGAGCGTAATGCCTACGTTGTTGTTATATCGGAAAAAAAAGCACTTTTCATTATCTAAAGCTATAACCACATTCGCAGATTCGTGGGAATGACATAAGCTTTTTTTGCCCAGGCTGAGCTTAAGCATATATCCGCTTACTCTAATTCGATGTTTCTGCAGGCTATGAATATAGTTGACAAATTCTTTTTCTGAGTAGAAATGATGACTTAAGAACTCAATATTTTTAGTTAGCCTCACAATTTCCTGTTTGCTTGCCTCAGAAGGTAGATATTTTGTTAGCCAATAGATACCCATGGTCGTTTGTAATAAAATTGCTACAGTTATAACAATAAAGGTAAAGCTAAGGATAGGCGCTTTAATGACATGTTTGAGTGAGTAAAGCATTTTTTACTCTTTTACAACATTGGCATTAAACACATAGCCCATACCATGCCTTGTCTGGATCAACTCTTCATCGCTAAATTTTGCCAGTATTTTGCGTAAATTACTCACTTGAACGTCTATAGAGCGATCATAAACATCATACTCCTTCCCTAATTTTTCTAATAAACTTTCTCGTGAAATCACAAATTTAGCATTCTCTAGAAGTATAACGAGCAAGGTGTACAGTGATTTTGTTAATGCGATATTCTCCCCTGATTTAGTAATTAATAAACGTTTTTGTGTATCTAAAATGAACTGGCTAAAAGAATACTGCTCTTTCAACTTATTTTCGGTTGCATTTACATGACTTAATGAGTCCTGGTGATAAATCGATAGTAGATTTTTTATCCTTGCATGAAGTTCTCTTAAGTGTAAAGGCTTCGTTACATAGTCATTTATTCCTAGCTCTAGACAGACAACTTTATCAATAGGATCAAGCAGGGATGAAATTACGATGGTAGGAATTCTATTTTTTTTAAGGATTGCTTTATACACATCTGTTCCCATAAGGTTGGTTTTTAAATTCAAGTCTAGTAGTAAAAGTCGACAATTTCCCGATTCATCATCAAACCTATGTAAAAACTCTTGTGGGTCTGAGAAAATTTCAACATGATAAAACTGGTCAAAATAATCTTTTAATAAAGAAAGGCATTCCTTATCATCATCTAAAATAAACAAAGTTGGCAACTCTATATCCATTGTAAGAAGTTCCCTCTATAATTAAAGGACAGTTTATTGAAATAGTTTAATTCAAAAAAAATATTTTTCCATAGCCATTGTATTTTTATGGCGTTTGAATTTATCAAACAACAAAAAGAAGATAATCCATTTAAAGTAGGCGAGTTTGTCAATCATCCAAAATTTGGGATTGGGGTGTTTTTAAAGGCTGAAGGTCAAGGCGATGATAAATGCTATCATATTGACTTTAAAGCCGGTGGTGGGAAAAAAGTTTTATTGGCTAAAATGACCAAGCTATCCAAACTATAAAATTCTATCAATGCGATAAATGTGCAATAAGCATAAAATTACCTTATAATCATGCCACTTACATATATGATGATAATGTCTTTATGCAACATCAAATGGATGTTTTAATTATTGGAGCCGGTACGGCTGGGCTGACAGCAGCATTACGGTTAGCTGATCAGGCAAAGGTGAGTATTGTATGTAAAACAAAGCTTGGAGAAGGCTCTAGTCTTTATGCGCAAGGCGGGATTGCCGCTGTTATGGATAAAGATGATTGTCTTGAGTCACATATACAAGACACCCTTATTGCCGGTGATGGGCTTTGTGATGAAGCGGCTGTCCGATTCACCGTTGAAAATGCAAGAGATTGTGTGAATTGGCTTGTTGATCAAGGTGTCAGCTTCACATTGGATGAAAGGGGTGAAAATGGTTTTCATTTAACAAGAGAAGGTGGGCATTCAAAAAGACGCATTCTACATGCAGCGGATGCAACCGGTAAAGAGGTGCAAAACACCTTAGTCTCATTGATTAAAAAACATCCGAACATTCGCGTGTTTGAAGACTACAATGTGGTTGACATGATTTTACAAAACCAGCGTTGTGTGGGTGCATATGTATTAAATACGACAACAGGTAAAGTTGAAACCTTTTTAGCAAAAGCTTCAATGCTTGCCTCAGGCGGTGCTTCACGCGTTTATCGTTATTCTACCAATCCTGTTGTCTCAAGCGGTGATGGTATTGCAATTGCACATCGAGCTGGTTGCCGTGTTGCGAATTTGGAGTTTAATCAGTTTCACCCAACCTGTTTATATCATCCAGGGACCAGTCCATTTTTATTAAGTGAAGCACTTCGAGGAGAAGGTGCTTATCTTCGCCTGCCAAATGGACATCGTTTTATGTTAGATATCGATCAACGTGCCGAGCTTGCACCTCGTGATATTGTCGCAAGAGCCATTGATCTTCAAATGAAAACCTATGGTATTGAGTATGTGTTTTTGGATATTACCCATAAGTCTTCTGATTTTATTCAAAGCCATTTCCCCATGATTTATCAGCAGTTACTGCAATATGGTTTTGATTTAACAAAAGATAAAATCCCTGTTGTGCCTGCTGCACATTACACATGCGGTGGTGTGATGGTGAATCATCAGGCAAGAACAGATGTTTTTGGTTTATATGCTGCAGGAGAAGTCACTTATACTGGATTGCATGGTGCTAATCGTATGGCGAGTAATTCGCTATTAGAGTGTGTTGTTTATGCTTTTGCTGCGGCAAAAGATATTCAAAATCAGCTATCAACTTTAACGCTTTGCCAACATGTTGATGAATGGGATGATGCTTTGGTAACAGATTCAGATGAGGCAATTTTCATACGGCATAACTGGAAAGAGTTGCGTCGTAGCATGTGGGATTTTATGGGAATTGTGCGCAGTAATAAACGCCTGCAGCGAGCGGCAAACCGTATAAGGCTATTGCGCCAGGAAGTCTTTGATTATTACTCTGATTTTAAAATCACAGGAGACTTATTGGAGCTACGAAATTTGGTGCTTGTAGCAGAGCTTATGGTAGAGTCTGCCATAAGAAGAAAAGAAAGTCGCGGCCTTCATTATACCCTGGATTACAAGCAAAAGGATAAGCGGTTTTTAAGACCGACAATCATTAAACCTGCTAAGGCGTAATGTTTTCCTCTGGCAGTTTACTTAGGTTAAACTCACCCAATCCCCAAAAACCATCTTTGCCAGTAACGGTTGATTGATTATCCAGTGCAATAAAGCCTTTGATGCTGTGAATTAGTGTCCAGATAAACCACCAGATATAAACAACAATCCCAATACCGATGGCAAGTAATAAAGTGGCAATAATAAGATAAATAATACCATACCAGAAAGTCTTTATTTGAAAGGAGAAATGGGATTTAAGCCAGAAAGGTACATCTGGCTCATTTTTCTTTATATGCGCGAGAATAACACCGATAATCGCCGTTAATCCTGTAAAAAAACCAATAAAATAAAGAATATAGACGGCGCGCGCATAAGTTTCATTTTTCATGATAGGCTTAAATCCTTTGGCAAATTTGAGAATATTTTATAGGCTTATATGCCGCTTGACAAGCCTTGTCAGCGATGTGACAAATACGTTTTAATATCGGCAAATATTCTTCGATATTTTTCTAGCAGATTTTCTTGAAAAAAAATTACATAAGGAGTAATGTATAAAAAAAATAAAAATATGACATGCTTTTTTCACATGTCATTTTAGTATTAAGCCAAAGTGGGGGCACGTTATGGCATTAACGCTTTATTCACCTGTTAAGGGTTATATTGTTGCACTTGAACAAGTACCAGATCCCGTGTTTGCAGAGAAAATGGTGGGCGATGGTTTTGCAATTGAACCATTGGATAATATCTTGTATGCACCTGTAAAGGGAAAAGTGAAAACCATTGCTAAGACAAAACATGCGATTACCATACATACAGAAGAAGGCTATGATGTTCTTGTGCACTTGGGGTTAGAAACCGTTTCATTGGATGGTCAAGGTATCGAGGTTTTAGTCAAAGAGGGGCAGGAAGTTGTGCTTGATACGCCAATCCTTTCGTTTGATGTTGATTTTGTATCTTCCTCTGTAAAATCGTTGATTACACCTGTGATCATCTCTGAGTATCATGGCGATTCTTTGAAGACATTAACCAAAGGCATTGTTGATAAAAGTTTGCCGGTTCTCAAGTTAGCTTTAGAAAAAAATTTGCCTGAGCCAGTATCAAAAAATGATGCTATGAATACGGCAGATATTTTCGTTACCAGGCGCGTTAAAATTAACAACAAAAATGGCTTACATGCTAGGCCTGCTGCTGTTTTAAGCAATGCAGTTAAAAAGTTGGATGCAAAGGTTACCCTGTATAAAGGTGATCAAGCAGCGACTTTAGCAAGCCCTGTTGCTATTATGGGGCTTGGCATTGAATATCAGGATGAAATTGATATCACCGCAACAGGTGAAAAAGCACAACAAGCTGTTGATATTGTAAGTGATTTAATCTTGCAGTTTGAAGACAAAGACAGTGCCATAGAAGATAACGCACATAAAGCAGATAGACATGCACAGCATGAAAGTAAAGTACAAGGCAATACTTTTTATGGCATTTGTGCCTCCAAAGGCATTGCTATTGCAAAGCTTTACAGGCTTTCGCCAGTTGAATTTTCATTTGATACATCTGCTGATGATAAAACACAACAATTAACACGTCTTGATAAAGCAATCACTGATTATAAACAGGCATTACAAAAGAAGCTCAGCCATGTGAACGATCCCTCATCAGTCCAGATGATACAAGCACACCTTGAACTATTGGATGATGAGTTGGTAAGAAAAAATACACAAAGTTTGATTGAACAAGGTAAAACGGCTGAATATGCCTGGGATCAATCGATTGAAAAAGCGGTAGATATTTTACATAATACCCATAATAGCTTATTAAGTGAGCGTATTGCGGATTTAAAGGATATACAAAAACATATATTATATAATTTGACAGGGCAGTCACAGTGCAAACAGACTTTTAGTGAGCCTACTATTTTATACAGTGATGAGTTTACCTTATCAGATGTGCTGGAACTTGATCCAAATGTTGTGGGGTTAGTCGCAGCTCAAGGCGGGCGAAGCTCACATGTGGCGATTATCGCAAATAACAAAAATATCCCCTTGCTGGTTCAAGTAGATAGTAGTCTAACACAATATTTTGGCCATGAGGTGATTTTGGATGCAACCGGTCAGAGGCTTATTGTCTCACCGGATGAACAAACACAAGCCGATTATCAGCGGGTTATTGATGCATATCATCAAAAACTACAGTTGGCTAAACAGGAAGCCAAATACAAAGCAATAACAAAGGATGGAAAAGAAATTCAATGTTATATGAATATTAAATCATCAGATGAATGTGCTGATTTTATTGCTTCTGGGGCTGAAGGTATTGGGCTTTTTAGGACAGAATTTATTTTCTATGATCGTGATAATGCACCAAGTGAAGATGAGCAGTTCGTCATTTATAATGATATTTTGCAAAAAACACAGGAAAAACCGGTAATAATTCGGACTTTAGATGCCGGTGGTGACAAGCAAATAGATTATCTGAAGATGCCAAAAGAAGAAAATCCTTTTTTAGGTGTTCGAGGTATTCGGTTAAGCTTAGCAAATGAAGCGTTACTTAGAACGCAATTACGCGCGATTATCCGTACGGAAAATTGCAATGCGCATATTATGCTGCCTATGGTGACCAATATTTCAGAATTTAGGAAAGTCAAAGCGATTTATCTAGAAGAGCATCAAAAATTAAAAGCCAAGGTTAAGCAGCCACTTGGTATTATGGTTGAAGTGCCAAGTGTTGTGATGCAGGCGGATATTTTTGCCAAAGAGGTTGATTTTATGTCGGTAGGAACCAATGATTTAACGCAATATATATTGGCGATGGATAGAGAACACCATGCCTTAACCACACAATTAGACCATTTACATCCAGCTGTGTTAAAAAGCTTGCAGCAGATTCAACAAGCAGCACAAAAGTATCACACAAAACTGTCTGTATGCGGCATGATGGCAGCAGATACAGAAGCTTTAGCCGTTTTAATCGGTCTTGGTATTACACACTTATCGATGCGAAAAAATATGCTGGCAGAAAACAAAGCACTTATTCGACAGCTTGATGCTCAAAAGTGCCAAGAGATTGCGGCAAAGGCTTTAGCACTTGAAGAGGCCAATGAAGTACGCCAATTAGTAAAAGAAACACTGATGAATTAATCTTTAGGGGGAGTTGACAATGAAGCGTTTTAATTTACAGAATTTACAACAGCTTGGCCGTGCCTTAATGCTGCCGATTGCGGTATTACCGATTGCCGGAATTTTACTGCGCTTTGGCCAACCTGATTTATTAAATATCAAAGCGATTGCCAATGCCGGTGATGCAATTTTTTCGCACCTGCCACTTTTATTTGCCGTAGGTGTGGCACTTGGGTTTGCCAAGAAAAACCATGGTGCAGCAGCACTGGCGGCGGTGGTTGGTTTCTTTATTATGAACAGTGTGATTAATAGCCTTGATAGCAATATTAATACTGGTGTATTAGGCGGTATTATTATTGGCATTGTTGCAGGTGTTTTGTATAACCGGTTTTATGAGATTAAATTGCCGGAATACTTGGCATTTTTTGGCGGGAAACGCTTTGTTCCGATTATCACAGGGCTTGTTGCCGTACTTATTGGCTTTTTATTTGGCTACGTCTGGCCGCCTGTTCAAGATGGCATCAATGCCTTTGGTAACTGGCTTATCGGGTCAGGATCAATTGGTTTATTTTTGTATGGTGTTTTTAACCGAATTTTATTAATGTTTGGCTTGCATCATATTTTAAATAACCTTGTCTGGTTTCAATTTGGAAGTTTTCACACCGCAGCAGGTGCGACTGTTCATGGTGATATTGCACGCTTTATGGCAGGTGATCCAACAGCAGGATCCTTTATGGCAGGTTTCTTCCCAATCATGATGTTTGGCCTGCCTGCAGCCTGTTTTGCAATGTATCGTCATGCACATACGCATAAACAAAAGGCAGTTGCTGGAATGCTGTTTTCTATTGCGTTAACCGCCTTTTTAACAGGTGTAACAGAGCCAATTGAATATAGCTTTATGTTTTTAGCACCCGTGTTATACGCAATACATGCCGTATTAACAGGTGTGTCTTTGGTCGTGATGTATTTATTAGGTGTTAAATTAGGTTTTACTTTTTCAGCAGGACTCATTGATTATGTATTGTTCTTTAAGATGGATACCCACCCGCTTTTATTAATCCCGGTAGGTCTTGTTACCGCCGTTGTTTATTATTTCTTATTTAGCTTTTTTATCAAACGATTTAATTTAATGACGATTGGGCGAGAAGTTGAAGAAGAAATTCAAGAAGAAGAGATCATGGAACAAGCAGCCTCAAGAGCGCATGCATTTGTCGCAGCATTAGGAGGGAAGCCAAACCTGGAAAATGTTGATGCCTGTACGACAAGGCTTCGATTGCGTGTTAATAATGCAGAATTAATTAATAAAGCACAGCTAAAAAAATTGGGTGCCAGAGGTGTTGTCATTCCAGATAATAAAACAGTTCAGGTTATTTTAGGGCCTGAAGCGGATTTGATTTCAGGTGAGATTAATGAAGCTTTGCCTTCTATGACTGATGTCTCAATATCAGCTTCCAAGGTAACAAAAGCAGCTGAAGCGCAACAACAAGGCAATGAAAGTGTGGCAGTAAGTCAGCAAGTGGATGCAAATGTAATACAGGCAATTATTGACGGTTTGGGTGGGGTTGACAATATTGTTTCAATGCGCCTGGAGAGCATGACTCGAGTACGTGTAACCCTTAAAAACAGCCATCAAGTTAATATGACCAAATTAATGGGAGAAATTGTTGTTGGTATTGTGGATATAGAGGAAAATACAAAGCAGCTATTGATTCCATATAATACGCGGGCTTATTATCAAGCACTTGATAATAAACTTGGTGAGGTAGAGGCTATATAAGCTTACTTAATTTCTTGATTTGAGTGTTTTCTACATATTAGAGAAATATTCAGTAGTGCTTTCTAGTAGTAGAAACAGGCGTTTGGTGTGGGTTTTAAAGGATACAAAACTTAATTTTACGCCCAGGCTGCTGGTAATCAAGATAAATTTCCTTAGTCGGTTTGGGTAAAAATCCTTTGCCTTTGTCAGGCCATTCAATCAATGCAATCGCATTTTTTTGATCAAAATAATCTCGAATACCAATCCACTCTAACTCTTCTGGATCTGATAAACGATATAGATCAAAATGGTATACTTGTAAATCAGGCAGCTCATAGCTTTCAACAAGGGTATAGGTTGGGCTTTTAACAGAAGCTTTATGGCCAAGGCCTGATAGTATTCCTTTTACCAGTGTCGTTTTCCCAGCACCAAGATCACCTTGAAGATACACAATGTCACCAGGGTGTAGTTGACTGGCAAGTTGTTCGCCAAGGTGAATCATTTTCTGATCATCATTGGCATAATAGGTTTTGTTTTTCATAGGCTTTTAGTAGTGCTCCAATTAAGGTAAATGCGCCAAAAACGACCACCAGATCCTGATCAGTGATAATCTGTTTTAAGTAATCATAACTGTCAGTAAAATTATTAAATATAAGATGAGGGTGTGGATCGTCTTTGTGCTTGAGTTCTTGCACGCTGTCAAATCGTGGATCAATCGCCTGCAAGCTTGGTAATAACCAAAAATCAACTTTATCTTTTGTATATTGAACAATCGCCTGGGTATCTTTTGTTTTTTGTGCAGCAAAAACAGCAATAATACGTTTATGGCTTTTTTGGTAAGGTGATAATCGCTTAAATAGGTTTTTAACAGCATCAATATTGTGTGCAACATCGGCAATCATTGTTGGGGAGTTCTGCAACACTTGAAAACGCCCTTTGATAGAAATCTGATGGATATTCTGAGGTAATCGATATTGTGTATTTTGTTTGATGATATCAATCACCGTCAGTGCACAAGCAAGACTTGTGATAGGCAGGGTGGTTTGCTTAAATATTTTGGGCAATTGAGCATAATAAGTTATTGCCTGTATTTCAGTTAAATAATCCATAGCCTTTTTAGGCAGTTTCTCACCGAGCACCACAGGTTTGAAGGTTCTGGCAATGTGTGCCTTTTCCCAGGCAATCTCATCAATAGTATTACCTAAGGTTTCAGTATGATCAAGGCCCGCATATGTGATCACAGCGATATCAGCATTAAAAACATTTGCAGGGTCAAGTCTGCCGCCAATGCCTACCTCAAGTATAAGCCATTGTGGTTTTTTCTCATTCATATAAATACAGCAAGCTAGAAAAGCAATTTGGTAATAATTCAGTTTTAATTTCAGTATGTGAGAAACCTGAAGAAGCTTATCTAAGATAGCTGTTAATGCAATATCATCAATATGCTGGCCGTTATGTCGAATGCGTTCATTAAAATCACACAGATGTGGTGAGGTATGGCTTATATAATCTATATTATTGTATTCAAAAAAATGTTCAAGTACGGCAACACTTGAGCCTTTGCCATTGGTACCTGTGATGGTAATAACATGTGGCTTATGCTGAATATTAAGTGCATTTATAAATAAAGAAATATCATTAAATTGACAACAAGGATAGCTATTGTCAAAAAAATGATTGATAAGGGATTCAGGCTGTATCACTGTCGTCATGCAGGCTGTGTTGTTGTGTATTTTGTCTCTGGTACATGAGTTTTGATAAAAGCCTTGAGATTTGGTCAGCAAGCAAATGTCTTGGCACGATCATATCAATCATGCCCTTTTCAAGCAGGAACTCACTTCGTTGGAAACCTTCTGGCAAAGTTTCACGAACCGTTTGTTCAATAACTCTTGGGCCTGCAAAGCCGATCAATGCATTAGGCTCAGCAATATGGATATCACCTAACATGGCAAGGCTTGCCGAAACACCGCCTGTCGTTGGGTCAGTTAATACAACGATGTAAGGCAGTTTTTTCTCTGCTAAACGCGCTAATGCCGCTGATGTTTTTGCCATTTGCATTAGTGAGAATAACGACTCTTGCATCCTGGCACCACCACTTGCCGTAAAGCAGATAAGTGGTAGTTGCTTTTCAATCGCCGTATCAACTGCACGTACAAATTTCTCACCAACAACAGAACCCATAGAACCACCTAAAAAGGTGAAATCAAAGATTGCCGTAACAACAGGAAGCTTATTAATAGTACCTTCAAACACAAGCAAAGCATCATTTTCTTTGGTCTTTTTCTGTGCTTGAGATAAACGGTCTTTATAGGCTTTTGTATCTTTGAATTTTAGGATATCTTTAGGCTTTATATTGCCAAATAACTCGTTTGGACTGTCTTTATCCAAAAACATCATGGCACGCTTTCGTGCACCAATGCGCATATGATAATTACAATGACTACATACCATTTTGTTTTCTTCTAAATCTGGTAGATATAAGATTGTGCCACATGATGAGCACTTATGCCATACGCCTTCAGGCATTTCTTTTTTTTCAGAATCTGAGCGTAGTTGGGGAATAATTTTTGTCAGCCAACTCATCGATTATCTATCACTCTTTCATTTAAACACAACCTCCCATTATATAGCGCACAGGTAATGATGCAAGGTTTATCCAGTAGTGGTGCATTAGTTTTTGAATTAATACTTGTCGTTTTATCATGGTTTTTTTATTATGTGATTCGTTTTAAAAACCAAAGGAAATCTATATGATAAATAAAAGTTTGGTGACCAATGTTATTGCCTTAATATTAAGTATTCTGGGTATTATTTTGGCTGACACACATCTAAAAGCAGTTGGCTTTTATGCACTATCAGGCGCCTTAACCAATTGGCTGGCAATAATTATGCTATTTGATAAAATTCCTTTTGTTTATGGCTCAGGTGTGATTCCAAAACAGTTTGAAGGATTTAAAAAAGCGATTAAAAATATGATGTTGACGCAATTCTTTAATGAAAAAAATGTTCAGCAATTTTTATTAGGCACGCTGCATTTGGATCATAAAATATTGCAAAGCAAAATGAGCGAGTTGATCGATTATGACCAATTATTTGACAAATTTGTCGATACCATTATGTCAAGCCAGTTTGGTGGGATGGTTGAATCTTTTTTAGGTGGCGTTCAAGCAATAGAGCCAATGCGTGATAGCTTTAAGCAGAAAATGCATGATGCATTATATGAAATGTTAGAAAGTGATAAGGCGCAAGCGGGTATAAAGTCTTTGATGGGCGCTGTGGACAGTCAGTTTATTGCGGATAAACTAGAGAAAATGATTGATGCAAGACTTTCACAACTGACGCCTAAAATGGTCAAGAAAATTATCCAGGATATGATCCGTAAACACTTAGGCTGGCTTGTTATTTGGGGGGGAATATTCGGCGGTATTATCGGTTTAATCGCAAGCTTTTTATCATAATTTATTTTTTGAATTTATTGTCTACAATTTGATATTACCTACCTTATTTTTTCACCAAGGATTACACAATGAAAAAAGACAAACAGGGTATCAAGACTTTTTGTGCTTTCATGTTAATGCTATTGCTTGGCATAAATATTGGCTTTGCAGGATTATCAAGTGATCTAGAAGAAAAAATAATCAAGCTAAGAGCAGGTGTTTTTGAGATGCTGACTTATAAATTTCTTTATTTAACGAGATGCGAAAAGATCCCTGAAATCGTTGATATTCGAGTGGTTAAAAATCCACGTTACCAACAAGGTCAGTTATTTTGGCAAGAGTCCTGGGTTTTAAAGGGGTGTTATCGGTCACAAAGGATGAAGGTGAGTTATCAAAAAGCGATAGGTCAGGATCTTTACTATTTTTTAGCTGATGATATGCCACTGCCAAAAGGGGCAGTAATGGAGGCAAGTTTAGCAGATAATCTGCTTCAACGAGACACTATGCAAGCTGTGGCAGGAAAATTAGTGGCACTGGGTTGTAATAAAACACCTGTTTCGATTAAACGTTATATTTCTGTATTGCCAAAAGTAAAGTCAATGGAGACCATAGAAGCAGGGCAAACAAGGCCTATTTCATCTTGGAATGAGATATGGGCTGTAAATGCCTGTGATCAGGTCTATAATCTCAAGGTTAGATTTACAGGAGATGGTAAGGGTGGGACTTATTATCTTGTGAGTAGCACTTAAATAATCCAAACTAGAGTTGACAGAAATACTGAAAAATAGTTTATGATGGGTATAAATGCGTAATGCGTAATGCGTAATGCGTAATGCGTAATGCGTAATGCGTAATGCGTAATGCGTAATGCGTAATGAGATGACTGAACGAAATAGCTTGGCGCTATTCAACTTGCTTATGCTTATATAGGCAACTGAAAAAGTGCTTGTAATAAGATACATAAACAATAGTGTTATTGCAAATTGCGCAATACTACTTAGTGGTAAATAACCCATGATCGATACGCTTAGTGTTGCTACACCCATGTTGATAAAAGACATCATACTGCTGGCGCTGGCTTTATCTTTTGTATGATGTGTTGCCAAATAGCTTGCAGGTCCCATTATTGCTCCCATGATTAAATATAAAAGGGTGGTAATCCCAAAAAATAATAAGGTACTTGCGCTTTTAATAAATGCAATGCCAAGCAGTATAAAGATAAATGGCATTACAAGCGCTAAAAGCAACATGATTGTTTTTTCAGCACTTAAACGTTTTAGCAAGAAGCTTGCCAGAAAACTGCTTGCAAGCATTCCCACGGTGTTGATGATATTCCAATAACCATAGGTGTCAGGGCGCAGGTGCAGCACCTTTTGCGCATATAAAGGTGCTACAGCTGAATATCCATATGAAAAAATGGTAAGCAGGCTGACCAAAAGAGAGAAAATGATGAGCTTTGCATTTTTAAGTACCTGAAGATAGTTGTAACCAATATGCCGCAAGAGCAATGATTGTTTATTAATAAGTGTCTCTTTAAATTGCCAGGTTAATACGAGCATGATAATACCGTGGGCCAGTAAAAGCCAAAAACAATCATACCAATGAAAATATTGTGTAATAATACCACCGACAGTTACTGAGATCGCCAGCCCAATGGTGAAGGCAAGAACAGCAAAGGATAGTACATGTTTTGCTTTTTGTTCAGGTAATAACTCGTGAATCAGCGTATAGCTTATCGATAGCCCTGCTGAGGCGCCTAGTGCCGTTATCACCCTGCCGATTAAAAGCAAATTATACAGGGAAAAATAAGCAGCAAGCAATGATATAACAATGCCAATTAAATTAAGAACCAAGCCACCTCGTAATGCAGTTAATCTGCCATAGCGGTTTGATAATGGCCCATAAATTAGCTGACCAATGACATAACCAATTAAAAAAATAGAAATAACCCAGTTAAGTGCACCACTTGTTAGCTGAAATTGTATCTGAATACTATGTAATCCAGGGGTGATGATCGCTGCAGATAGTGAAGCAATACAGATATAGCTAAGAAGAAGAATTGTTTTAAATGGTGTCATAGAACGTAACCTTATTTATTTTTTTAAGTGATGAGTGTATCGTTCTTTGATCAGGCTTATTATAATAATAAAGACAATATTTTGCTTAAATGTAATATTTGCTATCATAAGGTTATGATATTTGCAGTACAAGGTAATATGAAATGAATGAACCCATTCAGATTATTGATGATGCTCATTTGCCGCTTTTTGGTGTAACAGAAGAAAATCAAGATAATCTGTTTGAAGCGCATAGCCATGCCAAAGCGCAGATAACGTATATTGAAACAGGGTTAATGAAGGTTATTGTGGGGAGTAATGTTTATCTTATTCCGTCGGGTTTTTTGATTTATATTCCTGCAAATATGGCACATAGCGGGCAGATGCAAAGTAAGACAAGGGCATATCATTTATATTTGACACAAACCAAGTCACAAGAGTTGCCAGGCAATACGATGGTGTTACTTGTCAGCGGATTATTAAAAGAGTTGATTCTAAAATTAACACGATCCAGAGCAACACCAGAGAATATTAGTTTTGCGTATTTAGAAGTGCTGACCTTTGAGCTTTTGGATTTGCAAAACGAGCACTTTTATAAGTTGTCAATTCCTGAACATCCAAGGCTTAAAAAGATGCTTCATTATATCAATACACATCTGGATACACCGCTTAAACTTAATAATATTGCAGAGATTGTACATTTAAGTACTCGGCATCTAAGCCGAATTTTTAAAGAAGAAACAGGAATGGCTTTTTCACAATGGTTACAAAACTATAAAGCGCTAATTGCCATTAAGCGTTTGGCTGTTGTGAAAAAAACCTCTGTTGTTGCAAGAGAGCTTGGTTATGACAGTGACAGTGCTTTTATTCACATGTTTAAGCGCTTGACTGGCAAAAAGCCTTCAGATTTTTATTCCTCTGAATGATTGCCTAAATCCACTGCAAAATCGCAATCTTCATTTGGACACACTTTTTGTTCACCGTATTTCTTAGTGATTTTATGCAGCAAGATTGGGCTTTTACATTTAGGGCATTCTTCTTGAATAGGTGGGTACCAGAATGAATTTTTACATTTTGGAAAGCCACTGCAGGTATAAAATACTTTCCCTTTGCGCGATTTTTTCTCAACAAAATTATGTTGTTTACACTTAGGGCATTGTATGCCTAAGTCTTTTGGTTTTTCAAGGGGTTCCATGTGTTTACATTTAGGATAATTGGAACAACCAATAAATTTACCATAGCGCCCTTGTTTGATGTGTAAATCTGAATCACATTGTGGGCATTGTCTGCCTTCAACAATTTCAGGTGCTTGTGGTGTGGCTTCATCCTTTTCGGTTTCTTCTGATTTTATTGCTCTGGTATAAGTACATTCAGGGTAATTGGTACAGCCAATAAAACGGCCACTTCGACCCAGGCGGATAGAGAGCTTATGTCCGCATTCTGGACAATCCTCATCAAGTTTTTCCTGCGTTACATCACTTTTTTTCACCGAAGCGTCAGTTTCTTCAATTTTCCGAATAAAAGGCTGCCAGAAGTGCTCTAACACAGGAATCCATTCACTTTTGCCTTCTGCGATATCATCAAGCTCATCTTCAAGTTTTGCCGTGAAACTATATTCAACATACTTTTTGAAATAATTGGTTAAGAAGCTATTCACAACACGGCCAACGTCAGTTGGTTTGAAGCGTTTTTTGTCTACTTCAACATATTCACGCTGTTGCAAGGTTGAAATAATGGTCGCATAAGTTGATGGTCGGCCAATGCCATACTCTTCAAGTGCTTTAACTAGAGAGGCCTCACTGTAGCGTGGTGGTGGCTCGGTAAAGTGCTGTTTAGCAATAATATCATTCACTTGTACCGTCTCACCTTGTTTTAATTCTGGCAGCACGGCTTCATCATCAGAATCTTTAGCATCCTCATCTTTTGCTTCCTGGTAAACAGTTAAGAATCCAGGCTTTGCAATAACTGAGCCCGTTGTTTTAAACATATGTGCTTTATTTTCAGTCACTAACTCAACGGCTACCGTGTCAATTACCGCATGTGCCATCTGGCAGGCAACGGCACGTTTCCAGATAAGATCATAAAGCTTAAACTGATCTGCACTTAAAAACGCTTTTATATCTTCAGGACGTTTGAATACAGAGGTTGGGCGAATTGCTTCATGCGCTTCCTGAGCATTTTGGTTTTTTGTTTTGTAAACACGTACCTTACTTGGCAACAACGCATTAGTATAAGTTTGCTCAATAAAGTCGCGGATATCATTTACAGCATCATTTGATAAATTAGTAGAGTCTGTTCTCATATAGGTAATTAAACCAACAGCACCTTCACTGCCTAGATCAATCCCCTCATATAATTGCTGGGCAAGCATCATTGTTTTTTTCGTGGTAAAGCCAAGCTTTCTAACGGCATCTTGCTGTAATGTTGAGGTAATAAATGGTGGTAAAGGATTACGTTTTTTTTGTTTCTTAACAACACTTTGTACAATAAGCGAACCATTAGCATCTGACTTAATTGTTTCTAAAGCACTTTTCGTCTGGTTTTCTGTCGTTAAAGAAAATTGCGTTAATTTATTATTTGCAAACTGTATTAGTTTGGCATCAAATTTGCGCTTTTTCTGGCATTGAGCCGTAATACTCCAATACTCCTGTGATTCAAATGCCTCAATTTCCAGTTCACGCTCAACAATCATGCGAAGCGCTGGGCTTTGAACGCGTCCGGCTGAAAGCCCTCGACGAACTTTCTTCCATAAAAGTGGAGAAAGCTTGAAGCCAACAAGAAAGTCAAGTGCTCTGCGTGCTTGTTGTGCATTAACAAGATCCATAGAAAGATCACGTGGATTTTTTACCGCCTCGGTCACCGCATTTTTAGTGATCTCATTAAAAGCAATACGATGAACGGTCTTATCTTTTAATAAGCGCGCATTTTTTAATAGCTCATAAATATGCCATGAGATAGCCTCACCCTCACGATCTGGATCTGTTGCCAAGTAGATGTTTTGCGCATCTTTAGCAGATTTTTTAATTGCATCCACATGACGCTTATTACGTTCAATAAGCTGATATTTCATTTTGAAATTATTTTCAATATCAACAGAAGTTTCTTTTGGTTCTAAATCACGGACATGACCATAAGAAGCAAGAATCTCAAAATCTTTGCCCAGGTATTTTTTAATCGTCTTGGATTTAGCGGGAGACTCTACAATTACTAAATTTTTTGTCATTATAATGTCTTCATTTTTTGTGTTTTACATAACTTATAGCAAAATTTCCTATAAGGCGTTAATTGCAATTTTTATAGGAGCTAATCTAACAGTTATAAAATACAATGCAATATATTATAGTGAATTTTATGAAAAACCAGCAGTTAGTTGGTTTTACCTTTTCAAAAACACTTACTTGGTTGTTAATAAAGCCGCTGCAGCCGTAAATCCTGAGCCAAATGCACAAAGGGCGACTTTTTTATCTTTACCTTGCTTTGTTAATGTTTCACTCAATGCAATTGGAATGGTGCAAGAGGAAGTATTACCATAACGGGCAATATTACTATAAAGTGTGCCTGGTTGCATTTTTAAACGTTTTTCAACGGCATTAGAGATGCGTTGATTGGCTTGATGTGGAATAACAAGATCAACCGTATTTAATGCAATCCCGCTTTGTTGGCAGCATTTATGCATAATCATTGACATTGTCTTAACTGCAAAAGTGAAGAGTTTTTTGCCTTCAAGTTGAATAAATTGGCATTCAGCAGCAGGAACATTCAAAGTTTCACCATTCTCAGCAATACTCGTTAATGCAATCTCATCAATCATTGCCAGAGAATCATCGCGGTGTGCATCGCCATTGACAATAGTTGCTGTGGCAGCATCACCAAACAAAAAGGCTGTATCAAAGTCTTTTTGATCGACACGTTTGCTCATATACTCTGCTGTAATAACTAATACACGCTTATTTGGGCGAATTTGTAAATAATCCTTTGCCGTTTGTAATGCAAATAGGTAGCCACTACAGGCCGCATTTAAGTCATAAGCTGGAATATTGTGTTGGCCAAAAGTGTGATAAAGTTTTTCTAATACTAAACATGCCATGGATGGCGATAGAAATTCATCAGGCGTGCAGGTTGCACAAATCAGCATATCAATATCAGCAAGTGTTAATTGGCTATTGATAAGTGACTCTTTTGCAACTTGTGCAGCCAGATCAACGATGCTTTCACCCTTATCCAGCCAAAAGCGGCTTTCAATGCCAGTGCGATTAATAATATCATCAGATGCATGCTCAGGGAAGTTCACCAAAAGTGTATCATTGGTAATTTTTTTGCCCCCTGTTTTAAAGCAAGGTGCGCTGATACCCACAGGATAAACACCTTGTTGTTTATTTTTTTGAACTACTTCTTTGTGAACTTTTCGCTTTAATATCGGGCGTTTTTGTTCTTTTTGCTGATTAACACTGCCTTGAGGTAAGCGAAGTTTCAGCAATAAATCGCCAACTGTTGCACGCTCAGATTCTTCCACGTAAATCTCTTCAACGGTTCCATTACTAGGTGACAGTATTTCACCAACAGACTTACTGGCTTCTAGATCAACCAGCTTATCACCCACCTTGATTTCATCTCCGATTTTCACATATAAATCAGTGATTAATACGCTTTCATCAGAAGGGCTTGCACCAATGACTTCGACATTATAACTGCCAGCATCATTATTTTTAAGCACTTCCCAGCTTAAGGATAAATCCAGCAGTTCAGCAGCTGCGGTTAAGATGCGCTCAAAAGAGGGTAATACTTGCATTTGGTTATCAAAGTTACACGGTACATAGGTATCGCTTCTTGTGACACGTTTTACTTTAATATTTCTTGTCGCGTTTTCAACAACTGAGGCAATAACATCACCACCGACACCGCAGGTTAGATTATCCTCATGTGTGACGATTAAATGTCCTGTTTTTTCTGCTGAAGCCAACACGCTTTTTAAGTCATAAGGGCGAATGGTTCTTAAATCAATAATCTCCGCATCAACACCAACTGTCTCCAGTGTGTCAGCGACTTCATGGCAAAGGCTTACGGTATTGCCCCAGCCAACAAGTGTGATATCGCTTCCTGGTTTTGCGATTCTTGCTTTACCAACAGGAATGATTTGTTTGCTGACATCGGTTGATGTTGTATCATCAATGCTTGAATTGTTCAAAAGCTTTTTAGGGTAAAGAAATACACTGGGGCGATCAGATTCAAAGGCTGCATTTAACATACCTGCGGCATCTGCTGCATTAGATGGCATGTAAACGTCTAATCCTGGGATATGTGCAAATGTGCCTTCGTTGGTTTGTGCATGAAATGGACCCAGACCAGGGCGATAGCCACCACAGGCTGCAAAGATAATAACAGGGCAATCCCAATCACCGTTTGAGCGCCAATGCATTGTAGCAAGCTCGGTAAATATCAGGTTGTAAGCCGGTGGCATAAAATCAGCAAACTGTATAAAGGCAACTGGGCGTTTACCGGTTAGTGCCATTCCAATAGACTTCCCAACAATGGTTGCTTCTGCTAAGGGGCTATTAACAACGCGTCCGGGAAATTGTGTTGATAAGCCTTTGGTCACACCAAATACATCACCTTTATCATCTTCAATATCTTCACCTAATAAATAAACCCGCTCATCATTAAGTAATCGTTGACGAAAAACTTCACGCATGGCAGCTCCCATGCCTAAACGTGTTTGTTGGGAAAAGTCGCCACGGTACTCTTCACGATCAGGGAGTAAATGCGCAGGCAGTGGTTTTTCTGCATCAAAGCAAGGCTCAGGCGTGCTTCCTTGTAAGGCTGTATGCATAGCATCATCAATGATTTTATCGCAATCAGCTTCAATCGACTTTAATTGATTTTCTGTAATGCCAAGTGTTTGCAGGTACTTTCGACTTAAAGTAAGTGGATCTTGTGCTATTAACTGTTCCAGTTCTTCTTTGCTGCGATAAATTCTTTGATCATCAGCATTAGAGTGACTATTTAGTCGAGGAACATCAAAAACAATGATGTGTGGGGCGCGGTTTTGGCGCATATCCTTGATAATAGATTTAATTGCCTGGTACTGTTCTAATGGGCGTGTGCCATCCAAATAGGTAATCGGGATATCATAAAACTGATCCTTTTTGCTGCCATCGGGCATCGAGAAAAAGGTTTTGCCTTGTGTTCGCGTTGATATGGCAAGCTCATTATTTTGCACAACAAATAATACAGGAAGATTCTGTCTTTTTGCCTCGGCAAATGCTTCTAATACTTCCCCTTGCTGTGTTGTCCCATCTCCCATTCCGCAATAAACAATTGGGTTGTTTGGGGCATCTTTAATACTTTGCGCGATCCCACAAGAAGGTAAAGCCTGGTTGCCGACAGGGGTGATAATACTAACGATATTTAAAGCCTTTTCACTAACCCCAATAACCATTTGGCGACCATTTGAAATGCCTTCAGCTTTGCAAAGAGAGCTGTAGAAAAACATTTCTGCTTTCATGCCTCTGGCATGCATTAAAGGCTTATCACGGTAGTGGCAGTGTAACCAGTCATCTTCGTGTAAGAAAGCGTTAAAAATAATTGCACCTTCATGGCCACGTGATGATGCTAAAAAGTTTGCTTTCCCGCTGTTTACCATTTCAGCTTCTCGGTCATCAATGGCTCTGGCGCTATACATTTTTTCATAGCAGCTAAGTAGGTCTTTTGTCTGTGTGTCGTATGTGGTTGTCATTATAGATGTTTCCTTGCTACATAAAGTATTCGTACTCACAGTGTCTGCATTTTCACAAATTTTATAATAAGTGAAATATTCGTTGAGATAGGCTTGAAAGTCAAATAATTTAGCGCATGTTTCATTTGTGTTGGCATCATTTTAACATAAATAGGCTTTTTGGAACATGTGCCGCTGCCACGGTAAAATGAAACGTTTATAAAGCTTAGAATTTTTGTGCAATTTGCGCAACACGCTTTCCTAAAGCCTTTGATAGCGTGATCTCATCCTCGGATAGGGGCTTATCAGAATCCATGCCATTAAAGTGACTCATGCCATAAGGCGTGCCACCTGTGCGTGTTTTTTGTAAAGCAACTTCACTATAAGGGATGCCCACAATAACAGCACCATGATGGATAAAAGGCAGCATCATCGATAGCAAGGTTGTTTCTTGGCCACCATGCAGGCTTGCCGTAGAGGTGAAAAAGGCCGCGGGTTTATTGATTAGCGTGCCTTGGAACCATAAATCACTCGTTGTATCCAAGAAATACTTTAAAGGTGCTGCCATATTTCCAAAACGTGTTGGACTACCTACGATAATGCCATCACAATGCTTTAAATCTTCTTTGGTGACGTAAATAGCGCCTTTATCTGGAACCGTGCTTTGCGTTTTATCGCAGTTGGGAGAAACATTCGGCACAGTTCGAATAATGGCTTGTGCACCAGCGGACTCAACACCTTGCGCAATTTTTGATGCAATTGCCTTTGTTGATCCTCCTTGACTATAATAAAGGATTAATATGCTTTTCATGTTTACTTAAGGACAGTGAGGTTATGGATTATAAACACTATTTTAGAAGATTTTTGCAATATTGGGTATGGGTGTTTAAAGAATATTTACAACAAAACTGCCTGGCTAAAGCTTCAACATTAGCACTGACGAGCCTTTTTGCGCTGGTGCCTTTATTGATCGTATCACTATCGATTCTAAGCATGCTGCCGGCATTTAAAAGCATTCAAAGTCAATTTCAGGCATTTATTTTACAAAACTTAATGCCAAGCACGGGTGTCACCGTAAATACCTATTTACAAATGTTTTTGGAAAAGCGCGCAGGGCTTCCGGTAACAGCAGTTATTGTTCTTGTATTTATTAGCATTATGATGATGCGCGCTTTGGAAAAAGTGCTCAATAATATCTGGTATGTTAAAAAAGAGCGTCCCTTGATGCAGGCAATATTATTGTACTGGGCTGTGTTAACGCTTGGGCCGATTTTTGTCGGCAGCAGTTTGGGGGTGAGCTCTTATTTGCTTTCTTGGCAATGGATTGGTGATGGTATTGGTGGGTATTTCCCACTATTAAAACTCTTGCCTTTTTTCTTTAACCTGATTGCTTTTAGTTTTATTTATACCGTTGTTCCATTTACCAATGTGCGCTTATGGCATGCCATCTTAGGCGGTGCGTTTATGGCGGTATTGTTTGATGTTGCCAAAACGATTTTTGCCTGGTATGTTTTTTATCTGCCAACCTACGAAATGCTTTATGGTGCGCTGGCAATCATACCTTTATTTATTTTATGGGTTGCTATTTCATGGCAGATTTTTCTATTAGGTGCCGTCGTTGTTCATGCGCTAAGTGTTCCCTGGCAGCAAAAGATAGAGAAAAAATGCGATAAGTTTGATCTGGCTTTGCGGGTTTTAAAGGTGCTGCAACAGGCACAAAAAGAAAAAAAGAGCTATACGTTGAGCAAGATTAATCAAAAAGCCCTAGGTGCCAGTATGTCGCACTTACAGCAGGTGCTTGATAAGCTTGTTGCTTGTGGTTACATTCAGCTAACACAAGCACAAAGATATTGCTTAAACTGTGATGTAAGCACTGAATCACTAGCTATGCTGTATCGCCGCTTACATTACCATCTTGATTTGGATAGTAAGAGCTTTGAGTCACTGTCTGGTGTTAAAAAAACTGTGAAAGCGTCGATGGAAATGCCGATTCGTGATGTGATTGAGTAAGTTTTTAGGAAAATTTTTCCGCGCTTGCCTGGTGCCAGTATTTTAGATATTTCTCAGGGATGTTTTCACCATCAATCAAGCAGCCTGGCTTAATATACTGGTAAACTTCGTCCAGGGATTTTACGGTTTGTTCATCAATACGACGCATGATCCTTGATGCAGATAAATCGCTTGGATCTTTTAACCCAATGGCACCAACCAGTTCTGAAAAACTTTTCATCGTTGCTTTATGGAAATTATAGACGCGCTTTGCCTTATCATTGACGTCTAAGGCACGATAAAGCCTTGGGTTTTGTGTCGCAACACCTGTTGGGCAGGTGTTTCTATCACACTGCTTTGATTGGATGCAGCCAAGAGATAGCATCATTGCTCGTGCTGAATTTATGATATCGGCACCTAATGAGATTCGCTTGACCATATCAAATCCTGTTGCAGTTTTCCCGCTGGCAATCAAACGAATATGTTCTCGAATATTACAACCAACAAGTGCATTGTGCACAAAGGCAATGGCATCTTCTAATGGGACGCCTAAGTGGTTGACATATTCCTCAGGTGCGGCACCTGTACCGCCTTCTGCGCCGTCTATGGTAATAAAATCTGGATAAATGCCAGTTTTAAGCATTGCCTTGCAAATAGAGAGAAACTCAGTTCTTCTGCCAAGGCATAACTTAAAACCAACCGGTTTTCCATTAGATAAGTCACGTACTTGTGCAATGAAATGACATAAGCCTTCAGGTGTGCTAAAGGATGAATGAGATGGTGGGGATAAAACATCTTTGTCCATTGGAACATCACGGATTCGCGCGATTTCTGGTGTAAGCTTACTTTTAGGTAAAACGCCACCATGTGCCGGTTTTGCGCCTTGTGAAAGTTTGATCTCAATCATTTTGACAACCTCAAGATTCGCTTTTCTGGCAAATTTGTCTGGGTCAAAATCACCATCAGGCGTGCGAAAACCAAAATACCCTGTACCGATTTGCAAGGTTAAATCCCCGCCTTGTAAATGATACTCACTCAATCCACCTTCACCAGTATTATGGCAGAAGTTTCCCATCTTAGCACCTTTGTTTAGTGCGATGATAGCGTGTTTAGATAGTGCACCATAGCTCATTGCCGATATATTAAGCCGTGAAGATTGATAGGGCTGCCGGCATTGCTTGTTACCAACTTGAATGCGTGGATCAACGTCATCTGGATGGGCAGGTGATAAAGAGTGAAGTGCCCATTCATATCCAGGGTAGGTGATATTGCGCTCTGTACCAAAAGGTAGTGTGTCATTTATTCCTTTTGCACGTTGGTACACAAGTGTCCTGGTTTGGCGGTCAAATGGGCGTTCACTTTCATTACTTGCCACAAAATACTGCTGGATTTCAGGGCGGAAAAACTCAAGAATAAAGCGCATATGTCCTAAAACAGGGAAATTGCGTAAAATTGTGTGCTTTTTTTGCAATAGATCATAAACTGCGACCAGTAAAATAATACCTAGAAAAATGCTAATGGTAATATAACTGTGTAAAAGTGACAGCAAAGCTAGAATAATTAAAAAACAAATCCCAAAACCAATATACCATTTGCGTCGTTCGGAAATTTTGAACATAAATATAGATCCTTTATTAAGGCTGATTATATCTAATGATAATAGTGCAACTATGCTAAAAAAGGCAACCTGACACAACCAGGTTATATGATAAATTGATATGGCGTTTACATGTGTTTATTGCCAAAGTAATACTTATACGCTTTCTGATTTTGGTATTAGTCTGGCTCTGGAAAATATCGGTACTAGATGTGTATTGAGTAAATTTGCGGTATAATAGCCATGCTGTTAAAAAATATGAAAATACCGAGGTTAAATGCATTGTTTCAGCCGATAAATTCCTCTATTGTATGTGGGGGAAATTTATTGCTTGTGCTTCTTGATGCTTAATGCATAATGATGTGCAAATGATATAAATGTATGTAGCTGGTTAAATTATTTAATCATTGACTGAAAATTTGGAGAGAATCAATGACAGATAGATTGCAGATTAATATAGGGTTAGCAGAAATGCTAAAAGGTGGCGTAATCATGGACGTTGTGACTGCAGAGCAGGCAAAAATTGCAGAAAAAGCAGGTGCGGTTGCTGTTATGGCACTAGAGCGTGTCCCTGCTGATATTCGTAAAGACGGTGGTGTTGCGCGAATGTCTGATCCAAGGCTTATTAAGGAGATCATGGATGCAGTAAGTATCCCTGTAATGGCTAAGGTGCGTATTGGGCATTTTGTTGAAGCACAGATTCTTGAAGCTTTAGGTGTTGACTTTGTGGATGAAAGCGAGGTTCTGACGCCAGCTGATGATCAAAACCATATCGATAAACATCAATTTAAAGTACCTTTTGTTTGCGGCTGTAGCAATTTAGGTGAAGCCTTGCGTCGAATTGGTGAAGGGGCGGCGTTGATTCGTACCAAAGGTGAGGCTGGAACAGGCGATGTTGTTCAGGCGGTAAAGCAAATGCGTGCATTGAATAAACAGATTAAAGAAGTGCAAACTGCAGATTCTTCTGAGTTGATGACAATTGCAAAAAAAATAGCTGCACCATTTGAGCTTGTGCAATATGTGCATAAACATGGCAAATTACCTGTGCCTAATTTCTCTGCCGGCGGCATTGCAACACCTGCAGATGCTGCAATGATGATGCAATTAGGTGCAGAAACGGTCTTTGTTGGCTCTGGCATCTTTAAATCATCAAATCCACAAAAACGTGCTGAGGCCATTGTTAGTGCGGTTGCACACTATAATGATCCTTTGATGTTAGCGCAAGTTTCAGAAGACCTAGGTGGAGCAATGACTGGGATTAATTGTGATGATTTATTGCCGCATCAAATTTTCTCATCCAGAGGGTGATCATTAATGAAAACCGTGGGTGTTCTGGCTTTACAAGGTGCTTATGAGGCACATCAAAAAAAGATTGCCTTACTTGGCTATGATTGTATTTTAATTAAAACGCTAGCTGGGCTTGATAAAGCAGATGCAATTATCCTGCCAGGTGGTGAGAGTACAACAATGACATATTTATTGCAAAAGCACCATTTATGGGAAACATTGATGCATAAAGCGCAGAAGGTGCCAACGTTGGCAACCTGCGCTGGCGTTATTTTGTTGCAGAAGTTAGGGCTTTTGGACGTTGAAATTACGCGAAATGGCTATGGAAGGCAGCTTGCCAGTGGAATTTATCCTTTGGATGTTGATCTTGATGGTACTCAGAAAAAAATGAATGGTTTTTTTATCAGAGCACCAATTGTTGATAAAGTAAATGATACTTCGATTGAAGTGTTATCTCATTATCAAGGTAAACCTGTATTATTGCGTAAAGACAATATTTTAGCCGCGACTTTTCATCCAGAATTATCAGAGGATACATTAATACATAAAGCATTTATGACGATGTGATTTCCTGTATTAATCGGTGATAATTAATAAAACGCTGTGGCGTAATCTTTCCTTCTTTAAGTGCCTGATCAATAACACAGCCTTTTGTGTCTTTTAAATGCGCGCAATTTCGAAATTGACAGGTCTGACCAGAAAGGTGAAATTCTTTAAATCCATTAAAAATATCTTCCTCAGTTAAGTGCCATATCCCAAATTCCCGTATACCTGGTGAGTCAATGATATGCGTATGCGTGTCTAAATGATACAGACATGCTGTTGTGGTTGTATGTTTCCCACGTTTATTGTGTGCTGAGATGTCTCCCGTTTTTGCCATGATTTGGCCCAAAAGCGCATTTAATGTCTCTGATTTCCCTACTCCGGATTGTCCAACAAAAATGGAAGTTTTTCCAGATAACATGGATTTTAGTTTATCAAATTTATCATGTGTAATGGCAGATAGGTGATACACTTCATAGCCCAATGTTTGGTATAAATGAGTGATATCGGCGATTTGAGCTTTATTATCGCTTCGGTTAAGAAGGTCTATTTTATTTATCACAATAACAGGATGAATATTCATATGGTGAGCAGCGACAAGATAGCGATCTATGTAGTGTTCAATAGGTGCAGGTTCCACTGCAAGCATAATTACAAGTTGATCGATGTTTGCTGCCATGCTTTTCGTCTTTTTTGATAATTTACTTGGGCGTTTGAGGATATTGGTGCGTGGCAATACTTGATATATGATACCTTCACTATGATTTGGCTCTTGCTGCCATAAAACTTTGTCTCCTGCAACGATATCTCCAATATTCTGGCGATATTTACACAAGATTGTTTTTCCTTCGCTATCTTCAACTTGAATTCGTTTGCCAAAATGAGCAATTACCACACCATCCAATAATATTGTACCCTCAGGTGATTGTACTAGTTGCGTTTGTTGTTTGTGTTTAATATTACGTAATTGTTGTTTTGATAGTCTGCGTTTACCCATTTGGTTTTATTATACGATTACCAAGTCTATTTGTTTGTAATCATAGCGTAATTTTATCCATCCGTACTATAGTACTTGGCAAACTATAAAAAATCTTATAAAATCTGGGCAGCTTTTGAACGAAGGAGATAATTATGGCTCGTGTTACTGTTGAAGATTGTTTAGATAAAATTGATAGCCGCTTTGAGTTAATTCTATTAGCTGCCCAAAGGGCGCGCCATCTAATGTTAAGTGGTGAAGAACCGCGTGTTGACTGGGATAACGATAAGTCAACTGTTGTTGCGCTTCGGGAAATTGCAGAAGGCGTGATATCAAAAGATGAAATCCGCAAACAGCAGGATTATTAATTTTTTAAAAAAATGAAATGAAAGCATTGACTTTATTTGTCGAGGCTCTATAATCTCATCTCGTTGTCGGGTGCTTAGCTCAGCTGGGAGAGCATCGCCCTTACAAGGCGAGGGTCGGGGGTTCGAACCCCTCAGCACCCACCACTGACAACATGATCTTATGCAGTTAATTGCAAAATATTTAGTTGCTGTAAGTTATGAATTTTTCAAATAAAAGAAACTAAATGCTTAATGCTTAGATTTCTAATTTAGAAAGAGAGTTGCTTTTTTGTATATTTATACCCACCATAAACCACTTTACAGAATTTCTGTCATCGAATTTCTTGCATTTTTAAGCGATGTGGTTTTACCAATAGTCCTTGCTATTACCTGCAAGCCAATCGTACAAAACGATCAAAAACTTCTTCGACACCGAACACCATAAAATGATTTGTGATGGATATAAAACTCTGTTTGCATTCTGTTCTTTAAAATATTTATCATTTTCACCTGTCGAGTAGTTTAAGCATGCATATAAAGCATGCTATAGTATGGAGGTTTCCAAATAAAGTGGAGTAATTGACGTTGATTGATTTTCAAGAAAAGACAGATAATATGCGTATTAGCGATCAAAAAACATTGGTGCCGGCGGGCGTGATTCATGAAGATCAGCCAATAACAAGATCTGCAGCTAGTACGGTTATAACCGCAAGAAAGGCAATTGAAAGAAGCTTGCATGGGCAAGATGATCGTTTAGTGGTTGTTGTAGGGCCTTGCTCTGTACATGATGTGAAAGCAGCTAAAGAGTATGCGGAGTTGTTGTATCAGGCTGCAAAACAATATAGCGATCAGCTGATCATCGTGATGCGCGTTTATTTTGAAAAGCCAAGAACGACCGTTGGCTGGAAAGGGCTTATCAATGACCCGGATCTGGATAATAGCTTTAAGATTAATAAAGGCCTTCGTATGGCGCGGCAGTTACTTTTAGACATCTCGGATATGGGCTTGCCTTGTGCTACGGAATTTTTAGACGTCGTCAGCCCCCAATATATTTCAGATTTAATTTCATGGGGCGCTATTGGTGCAAGAACAACAGAAAGCCAAGTCCATCGAGAGCTGGCATCTGGCTTATCATGCCCAATTGGATTTAAAAATGGGACCAAAGGCAGCTTGGATATTGCTGTGGATGCTGTGAAAGCTGCTAAATCAAAGCATCACTTTTTAGGGGTGACAAAGCAAGGGACAACCGCTATCTTTGAGACAAAAGGAAATGCTGATAGCCATGTGATTTTGCGTGGCGGCAAGACTGGGCCAAATTATTCAAAGGAATGTGTTGATAAAGTAGCTTTGATGTTGGAAGAGGCAAAACTACCACATAAGGTCATGGTGGATTGTAGTCATGGCAACAGCAATAAAGACTATAAAAAGCAAATTGTTGTGGTTGATGAAGTTTGCCAGCAGATAAAGCAAGGTAGTAAAAATATTCTAGGTGTTATGATAGAGAGTAATTTAAAAGCGGGGAATCAGTCGATTTTTGTTACACCACTTGAGTATGGTAAGAGTATTACAGATGCTTGTGTTGATTGGCAAGAGACTACTCAAATGTTAGCTAATTTAGCTAAAGCAGTTCAAGAAGTACGCGGGCACTAATCTGTATTTGAAAAAATGTAAGCCTTTTCGGCGCCTGATTGCGAGCGTTGGCTTTTTCTTGACATTTATATGTCAAATCATTGAAAATGCCAAGCCAGATAATTATAGATAAAATGCAAACCTATATGATGTGCGTAGCATGTGTGGAATATTTTACAAAAGGGTAAAACAAGAAACGCTGTAATCGTTTATAAATCATATAAGTGAGTGTCGTTTTTTTTGATAAATTAAGTGGAGTGATGAATGCCTGTTATTAGCCTACCTGATGGCTCGGAAAAAGTATTTGACAAGCCAGTGTCTGTTTATGATATTGCGCTTGATATTGGTCCTGGACTTGCTAAAGCTGCTGTTGCTGGTGTCGTTGATGGCAAGCTTGTAGATATGTCTTTTATGGTGCAAGATGATGCAGCAATCAAGTTATTAACGGTTAAAGATAACCAAGGACTTGAAATCCTTCGTCATTCTTGTGCGCATTTGTTGGCCCAGGCAGTTAAACAATTATTTCCATCGGCACAAGTGACAATTGGTCCTGTGATTGAAGATGGTTTTTATTATGATTTTGCTTATAAGCGCGGATTTAGCAGTGAAGACTTGTCAAAGATTGAACAGCGGATGCACGAGCTTGCGCAAAAAGCACAAGAAGTCATAAGAAGTACGATGACACGTGATCAGGCGATTGCTTATTTTGAATCGATTGGTGAAAAGTATAAGGCGGAAATTATTCGCGATTTACCTGAAAATGAGGAATTAAGTCTTTATACGCAAGGAGACTTTACTGACTTGTGTCGAGGGCCTCATGTGCCAAATACAAGTTACCTTAAGGCATTTAAGCTAATGCGAGTTGCTGGTGCTTACTGGCGTGGTGATGCAAAAAATGAAATGCTAACACGAATTTATGGGACATGTTGGGCAGACAAAAAAGCACTTAAGGCATATTTGCATCGTTTAGAAGAAGCAGAAAAGCGTGATCATCGAAAAATTGGTAAAGCTCTGGATCTGTTTCATTTTCAAGAAGACTCCCCAGGAATCGCATTTTGGCATCCAAAGGGCACTGCTATCTGGCGAGTTGTTGAAGATTACATGCGAGCCTCAAACACAAAGTATGGATGTACAGAAATTCGTACACCATTGATTGCGGATATCTCAATGTGGGAGAAATCAGGACATGCAGCCAAATATGCAGATAATATGTTTATGACACATTCTGAAAACCGAGAATATGCGCTTCGTCCTATGAACTGTCCAACCTGTGTGCAAGTTTATAATAGTCAGTTGCGAAGTTATCGTGATCTGCCTTTGAGAATGGCAGAATTTGGTGTGGTACACAGAAATGAAGCTTCAGGCGCTTTGCATGGACTTTTGCGTGTGAGAAGCTTTACACAGGATGATGGACATATTTTTTGCACAGAAGAACAGATTGAGTCAGAAGTCACACAAATGATTGAGCAGTGTTTTGAAGTGTATCGTGATTTTGGATTTAATGATTATGATATTAAGTTGGCACTTCGTCCAGATGCGCGTGTGGGCTCTGATGAAATTTGGGATAAATCAGAAAGGGCATTAGCAGATGCATTAACCAACCATGGCGTTAAATTTGACTATTTGCCAGGTGAGGGTGCTTTTTATGGTCCTAAAATTGAGTTTCATTTACAAGATGCCATTGGTCGAAGCTGGCAATGTGGTACAATTCAGCTGGATTTTTCAATGCCAGAGCGATTAGGCGCTAAATTTATTGACCAACAAAGCGAAAAAAAGACGCCTGTAATGCTTCATCGGGCAATTGTGGGTTCTCTAGAGCGCTTTATTGGTGTGTTAATTGAGCATTATGCCGGGAAATTGCCTGTATGGCTTGCCTCAACTCAGGTTGTCGTAATTGGTGTTAGTAATAAACAGGATGAATATATCCAGAAAATACAGACAAAATTGCAAAATATGCACATTCGTTCACAAATTGACTTGAGAAATGAAAAAATTGGGTTTAAAATCCGTGAGCATACTTTAGCAAGAGTTCCTTTTATAGCCATCGCTGGTGAAAAAGAAGCTGCTTCAGATCAAATCAGTGTCAGAAAACAAGATGGCACAGATCTTGGTGTATTATCGATCAGCGAGTTTAGTAAGCTATTGAGCGATGAGGTGGCAAAAAAAGGTTTGGTAACAAGTTGATATTAGGAGTGAACAATTAGCAAGTCAGACCAAAAAGCGCCAATTAATGAGAATATTAAGGCGAAAGAAGTCCGTTTGATTGGAGCGGATGGAGAACAAATTGGTATCGTCTCATTAAAAGAGGCGCTGGAAAAGGCTGAAGAAGCAGGTGTTGATTTGGTGGAAATGGTGTCACAAGCCAAACCGCCAGTATGTCGGTTAATGGATTATGGTAAATATCTATTTGAACAGGGCAAAAAGAAAGCAGCTGCAAAGAAAAAGCAAAAACAGATGCAGGTCAAAGAAATTAAACTTCGACCTGGTACCGATGTTGGGGACTATCAGGTAAAACTACGCAACCTGATAAAGTTCCTAGAAAATGGCGATAAAGTCAAAATCACAGTCCGTTTTAGGGGGCGTGAATTGGCACATCAAGAGTTAGGCATGGAAATGTTGAAGCGCTTGGAGTCTGATTTAGAACCTTACGGCGTGGTGGAGCACCGACCGAAAATGGAAGGTCGTCAAATGATCATGGTTTTAGGACCAAAGAAAAAATAAATGTATTTGTCGTTAAAACAGATACCTGAATAATAATGGTAAAATGCGGAGTAGATTATGCCAAAATTAAAATCGAATAAAGGTGCGCATAAGCGCTTTAAAAGAACTGGTAAGGGTGGTTTTAAGCATCGTGCAGCAAACCGTGCCCATATTAATACTAAGATGACAACTAAGCGTAAGCGTCATCTGCGTGGAATGGATCAGGTGGCTAAGGCTGATGTACCAAGTCTTAATCAGCAATTACCGTTTGCTTAATTCAATTAACTAAGTTTTTTTAAAGTGGAGTAAATTATGCCAAGAGTAAAAAGAGGCGTTCAAGCACGCCGTCGTCATAATAAGATATTAAAACAGGCCAAGGGCTACTATGGTGCGCGTTCGCGTGTTTACCGTGTTGCCAAGCAAGCTGTTATTAAAGCAGGTCAATATGCATATCGTGATCGCAGACAGAAAAAAAGACAATTTCGTTCTTTGTGGATTGTTCGTATTAATGCAGCAGCACGTCAACATGATTTAAGCTATAGCAAATTTATCAATGGCTTAAAGAAAGCGCAAATCGATCTAGATCGTAAAGTACTTGCTGAGCTTGCGGTATTCAACAAAGACGCATTTGCCGAACTGGTAGAAAAAGCAAAAGCAGCACTGGCTGCATAATTTGCTATACCAACGCAAATAACAGCGTAAAACTTTTAAAAGGGGTGTGCTTGAGGGTACACCCTTTTTTTTGACTATTACTTATGTAAAAAGGTGAATATTGTGCAGGAAGATAAGCATTATATGAATTTTTGGATGCTTGTGGCCCTTGTCTCTGGAAATATGGTGGGATCTGGTATTTTTCTATTACCATCAGGACTGGCAAAATTTGGTAGTATTAGCATTCTTGCCTGGGTTTTCACAGCACTTGGTTCAACGGCATTGGCATTAGTGTTTTGTAGCTTTAGCCGTCTTGTTCCTAAGGTTGATGGTGGGCCATATATTTATGTTCGTGTTGGGTTGGGACGGTTTCTTGGTTTTCAAAGTGGTTTTGGCTATTGGGCATCACTTTGGGTGGGAAACTGTGCAATTGCAATTGCCATGGTAGGTTATATGAGCTATTTTTTTCCTGCTTTGAATAACTATGTTATTGCAGGTGGCTCTGCCATTGGTATTATATGGCTTTTAACCTTTTTTAATATGCTGGGCGCCAGAAGTGTAGGCTGGTTGCAAGTCATCACAATGATTGCGAAAAGCCTGCCTTTGCTTTTTATCATCGTAGTTGGAATGTGGTATATACACCCTCAATTTTATACTGGTTTTAACATCAGTGGACAAGCAAATTTTGATGCCTTTAGTTCGGCAGCATCACTTACCTTGTGGGCATTTATTGGTTTAGAGTCAGCAGCAGTGACGGCAAGTCGTGTTAAAAATCCTGCTAAGACAATTCCTTTGGCAACACTCACTGGTGTTTTGATTGCTGCATTTATTTATATTGCAAGCTCTGTTGTGATTATGGGAATGGTGCCGGCGATAAATTTACAAAATTCCAATGCACCATTTGCCTTGGCTGCGGCTGAAATTCTAGGGCCAAATGGTAGTATGGTTATTGCTGTGGCAGCGGTTATTGCTTGTTTGGGGACGCTAAATGGTTGGGTGATGTTAACAGCTGTTGTTTCCCAATCAATTGCGAAAAGCCGTTTATTCCCTGCGATCTTTGCCATAGAAAATAAACATGGTGCCCCGGTTTTTAGTTTGCTGCTTTCAGCTGTCTTGATGACAATACTATTGTTGATGACAATGTCAAAAAGCTTGGTTGCACAATTTAATTTAATCATTTTAATGGCGGTATTAGCAGCGCTTATACCTTATTTTTATACGGCGATTGCGAATATTTTAGTCATTAAAGCGCAAAACCCACAAACGCGTATTTACCATGCAAGTGTAATTATTGCCATTCTAGCTTGTGCTTATTCATTGTGGACAATTGTTGGTTCAGGTAAAGAAGTTGTTTACTATGGGATGATTTTATTCTTTCTAGGCACTCCAATATATGCAGCAGCAGAATGGATTAATACAGCAAAGCCTATAAAAAGGAAGTCGATGTTCTAAAAATTTAGTAAAATTTTAATAAATTGCTTGATGTTCTAAAAAAATAGAACATAATAGCACTATGTCTCGTAAAAATAGCAGGGAAGTATATGTTGACGAAAAGAGAGCAGCAGGTCTTAGAAATTATACAAGATTTTGCCTACCAAGAAGAAGTGCCAACGCTAAACGATATTGCACACAAGCTTGGGATCAAGTCAAAAGGCAGTGTTCATTATTATATTCAAAGCCTTGAAAAAAAAGGCTATATTGAAACGCCAAAGGGCAAGCGTAAACATATAAAAGTGCTAAAAAGCAGCAGGTTACTTTTACCGCTTGTAGGAACCATTGCGGCAGGCCAGCCTTTACAGGCGTATGAAGTGATTGAAACCATTGACTTTAGCTCGCTAATTCAAACAAATGATCGCTATTTACTGAAAATTTCAGGAGACTCTATGAAAGATAGCGGAATATTAGATGGTGATTTGGTGCTGATTCAAAAACAAAGTATCGCACGAGATGGCCAGATTGTTGTGGCATTAATTGATAACGAAGAGGCGACATTAAAAGAGTTTGTAATGCAGGATAAATCAACGGTTGCACTTATTCCACATAACGATGAATTAACACCAATGCTTTATTCGGCCAGCCGTATTAAGATACAAGGGGTTTATCTTGGTGTGCGTTTTGATAAATCATATTTATTAAGTTAAGCGTATAAATTTCACTTTTTTAGTATTAATAGCGCTATGTTAGATAAAGGTATAAGGAGGTCGTAAATAATGAACAGTCAGCGATTAATAACATTTTTATGTGCAAATCCATGCGTATTTTATTGGGAAGTCAGTGAGTTTTATAAAATTGACCAAGGTGTTGCTGCGCAGGCAAAAGATAATCACCTTTTAAAAATTACATTCAACCCTTACAAAGGATTTCAGGTGTTATTAAGTCATCAAGGGAAACTACGCAAAAAACCAGTCAAGCGAGTAAGCTCAGTTACACCATTTGATTTACATGATGTAATATCAAATGTATTGGCATTGATTAATCATAATAACAAGGCAGCTTAAAGGAGATGTTTGATGAAATTATTATTTAGCTACATTTGTGCTTTTAAGAAAGGGAAGCTTGGAAAACAGGCGCTTTACAGACAGCGTGCAAAAGCTTTGCGTAAGCGCTTATATAGTAGTATATAAAGGATTAATTCAAGATGAGAAAGACAAAAATAGACAATTTTGAGACCGTGCTGAATAAAACTGAACGATTGATAGAAGCCGAAAAGATGCTTAAAGATGGCGTGCCAATTTCTGTGATTGCAAGGACATTAGATTTAAAGCTAAGTGAGATTATCAGGCATTAGTGCAAATATTTACCAAATGATTTACAAGTGGTATATGTGCTTAATTAATAAACTGCCAAACAATTTAAAGCGCCAGCCTTCAGCAAGTTTGCTTTTTAAATTTTCAGGGTCCATTAGACAGCTTTGTACAAAGAGTTTAAGATCTTGTTTAGCAGCAACAATTTCGACAGCAATATTTTGCTGTTCACAAAGCGTTTGTAATTTTTGATAAATATCATTGAGGGTTTCTTTGCTTATCGTGGGCATTGCTGGCCTTTCACTAAGCAGATCATCTTGGGAGGATGCTTTATGAAGTGCGGACATAACCAAAGAAGCATAACGATTTAATTTCTGTTTTGATAGTATGTTGCTATCGGCAAGCTGTGTAATATTGCTTGGATTGAGCTTGGCAATTTTGGTTAGCATCTGGTCGTTAAGTGTGTTGCGCACAACAAGATTATGTTTTTGTGCATATTGCTCACGCCATTTCACTAGTGAGATTAAATTTGCCTGGGCTTTATCATTGCTAAGTGATTTGATACGCAGAAACATCCTTTTTACTGCTTGCTCAGGCGTAGAAAATCCAGCATTTTGGCAGCAGCGATCCATCTCTTCAATAAAATGGGCTTGCTTTTGTGCTTTTTCAAGCTTTTGTTGGAGATCGTGGTAGGCCTCGAGCAAATAAGCGACATCAGCAACAGCATAAGTTATTTGTTCATCTGTTAGGGGGCGTATGCGCCAATCAGATAGTTTTTGTTCCTTATCAACAATGGCGATATTTAACTCAGACAGCAAATGTGGAAGAGAAACTTGATGTGGATTGCCTAAAAAAGCCATGGCTGTCTGTGTATCAAAGACATTTTCAAATGATGTATTAAGCGCATGTTTAATGATTTTAATATCATTATCAGCAGCATGCATGATTTTACAAATATTTGGATTTTGAAAAACAGGCGTTAGTATCGATAAGTCAAGCCCAGGGGCAAGTGTGTCGATTAAAAAGACTTGCTCTGGGGTTGATATTTGAATAAGACATAGCTTGGGATAGTAACTATAACGCCAGAAAAATTCGGTATCCAGCCCGATAGCCTCTTCACTTTGTAATTGTTGTGCAAGCGCATGCAGATGTTGATTTGTTGTGATCATTTAATTGGCTAACGATTAGAATATTGCCTATCTTACAAAGTAAAATGGTAAATTCAAGTAAAATTAATGCTTAATCGTATCTACACCTTCACTTATTTTCAGCTATACTATGGAAAAACTCTTACAAAGGTGCTAGGAAATAAGCCCTAAAAACCACTTTAATAGATTGTAGTTTAGTGATAATGTAAAATTGTAGGCGATAAAGTTTTAGGAGGCGCACAGTGATTAAGGTGCTATTAGTTGATGACCATGATTTGGTTCGCTTGGGAATTAAGAAACTTTTAAGCGATGTGGGGAATATACAAATTGTCGGTGAGGCATCCAGTGGTGAGGAGGCGATTCAAATCGTACCTAAAGTTAAGCCTGATGTGATCTTAATGGATGTGAAAATGCCTGGTATGGGCGGGTTGGAAGCAACAAAACGCATTGTAAAATCTCATCCGGATGTAAAAGTTCTGGTGGTGACAGTATATGGCGATGAGCCTTATCCAACACGCGTTTTACAAGCAGGTGCATCAGGTTACATGACTAAAGGTGTAAGTGTGGATGAGATGATTCAGGCAATCAAAATGGTGCATTCTGGTCGGCGTTATCTTTCACCTGAAGTGGCGCAACAACTTGCTTTAAAGCATTTAACGCATGAGGATGAATCACCTTTTGACTCTTTATCAGAGCGCGAAATGCAGGTTTTGATTATGATTACCAGCGGGCAAAAAGTCAATGAAGTTGCTGATCAGCTGTGTTTAAGTCCTAAAACGGTCAACAGTTATCGATATCGCTTATTTGAAAAATTAGGGATTGATAGTGATGTTGAGTTAACGCATCTTGCCATACGCCATAAACTTATCGATGTTGAAGAAGATAAGGTTTAGCTGTATCCTTATCTATATTAAAAATCGCCTACATTTATCTTCATTATCTTTCAATAAATACGGCAACGTTGAATATAAAGCTAACCATTAATAGATAACTACCATCATGTTTTTAGATGATTTCACATTTGATCTTGAATCGTTTTTAAAGAATGTCAGTACACATCCTGGTGTTTATCGCATGTATGATAAACAAGGCAATATTATCTATGTGGGTAAAGCAAAAAATTTAAATAAACGGATTAACAGTTATTTTAGCAAAGGTGCTAAGGATCTAAAAACGCAAAGTCTTGTTGCGCAGATTCACTATATTGATATTACCGTAACGCCAAGTGAATATGAGGCGTATCTATTAGAAAGTAGCTTAATTAAAAAGCATAAACCTAAGTATAATATCTTGTTTAAAGATGATAAGAGCTATCCTTATTTGGCACTTAGCCATCATGATTTTCCAAGGCTTTATGGCTTTCGCGGCAAACCAGATAAAAAAGCCACTTATTTTGGCCCTTATGTATCGCTTGCTTCCATGCGTGAAACGCTTGTTTTATTGCAGAAAATCTTCCCGGTTCGCCAATGTGAAGACAGTTATTACAAAGCACGTACACGGCCATGTCTACAATATCAAATAAAGCGTTGCAGTGCGCCATGTGTCAATAAAATATCGAAAGAAACCTATGCAGAGCAGGTGGATTTATTAAAACGTTTTATTCAAGGTAAACTAAGCAGTGTGCTAGAAGAAGTTTCAAATAAAATGCACCAGGCTGCAGAACAGCATGATTTTGAAAAAGCAGCCATGTTAAGAGATCAGCTGACAATTTTAACGAAAATACAGCAACAGCAGATTATCGATCAGGTTAGTTTGCGTAGTTTTCATGTAATTGGTATTGCATCAATTATGCAAAAAGCTTGTGTAAGTCTTTTGGAAATAAGCCAAGGCAAAGTTGAATATGATCGACATTGGTTTATTGACATTGATATGCTGCAAGAAAAAGAGGATGTTATATCAGCATTTCTCTTACATTATTACTTATCTGATCAAAGCCGCAACCTCTGGCCAGAACAAGTTATTTTACCTGAGGGATCAAAGGTATCATCTTCATTGTTATCAGCGATTGAAAAAAAAGCAGGGGCAAAGCTTCAGTGGTTAATAAAGACCACAGGAATCAATGCAAAATGGCAAAAGCTTGCTATGGTGAATGCCAAGCAGAAACTACAATCAAACTTACAGTCTTTGTCTCAATATGCTGCAAAATTTACAGCATTACAAACATGGCTAAATATCGAAGAAATCAGACGTATTGAGTGTTTTGATATCAGTCATCATCAAGGAGAAGCAACAGTTGCTTCATGTGTTGTTTATGAAAAGCAAGGTCCAGTAAAGTCTGCTTATCGGCGATATAATATCGAAGGGGTTACGGCTGGAGACGATTATACGGCGATCTCACAAGCATTGCATCGGCGGTTATCCTCAGGCGTTCAGGCGGATAATTTACCAGATGTTATTGTCATTGATGGTGGAAAGGGGCAGTTGCATAAAGCAGAGCAGGCGCTATTGCAGTTTGATTTGCAAAATACAATACAGCTTGTAAGCCTTGGAAAAGGGGTTGAGCGTATTAGTGGAAAGGAAGTGATCTATCGTGGATTTGATTCAACTGGTTATCACTTGCCAGCGTATGATTTAGCCTTTTTACTGCTTCGACAAATTCGTGACAGTGCGCATGATTTTGCGATTACCGGCCAACGGAAAAAAGTTGCTAAAAGACAAACAGAGTCTATTTTAGAGCAAATTCCAGGAATCGGTGCTAAGCGTAGAAAAGCTTTATTAACACACTTTGGCGGATGGCAAGGCTTAACAAGCGCTTCAGCTAGCGAAATAGCCAAAGTATCAGGCATTAGTGCTAAAATGGCTGATATGATCTGGCATGCATTGCATTAAAAACATAAATTTTTGGTATGTATGCTTTACCTTTTGCCATAAGCTTTGTAGGCTTTTTTAAAACAAATCATTGAGCGACACACTATGTGCAAAAAAGTGAAACTGTTTTTTGCCGTCTTTTTGTTATGTATTAGCGTTAATCTAAGTAGCGCAAAAAAGGTTCAAAATATAGGTTCTGATAGCATGCAAACAGTACAACAAAAAAATGGGAAAGAAGTTAATATAACGCCTAATGAAAGCTCAACTCAAGCAGGCTGGGGAAATGTGTTTTCAGCCTATCAACCCAATTATGTATTGCCTTTTTATTACAATAATAATCAAACCCAAGTATTTTCAGGGCCAGATGGCCAAAAAAATAAAAATACAGAGGTTAATTTTCAAATTTCGGTTCAAGCAGGTATTTGGCGCAATATTTTTGCAACACCACTTTCTTGGTACTTTACTTATACACAGCGCTCTTTCTGGCAGGCATATAATGATTCTGCATACTTTCGTGAGACTGATTATGAGCCAAGTACTTTTTTGTTATACAGTTTTAGCGGTAATAATATCATTGGTTTAAAAACAGTATCACTTGGCTTTGTGCATCAGTCTAATGGTAAAGGTGGCGAAAATGAGCGCAGTTGGAATCGCGTTTTTTCCAATTGGACGTTTAAACCAGCTGATCATTGGCTGATCCAGGTTCAGCCTTGGCTACGGGTTTATGGTGTTTTAGAGTCAAAGGACTATAATCCTGATATAACAGATTATATGGGACATGGTAATCTCAAGCTATCTTATAGACTTTATAATAATGTTTTTACCGTTATGTTGCGAAACAACCTTGAAAGCGGTTTTAAACGAGGTGCTGTGCAGTTGAGTTGGAGCTTCCCCATTTACCATGGTCTTCGCGGGATGGCTCAAGTTTTTACAGGATATGGGCAAAGCCTTATTAGCTATAATCACTACAATACAGGATTAGGATTAGGGATTGATTTTACAGATTGGTTATTGAATTGATTATTTTGATCATAAGTTTTTTTCATCGACTATAATGAAATTACATTGAACATGATATATACAAACAATGTTGTCGGGATGCGATTCAGGGATTTTTTCTTTTGTCAAAATAGCAAGCCTTTATCATATTGCTATTAATGAACAAATGGTTTACCACGAATATGGTAATGGTACAGAACCTTTATCACAGCAGGCTTTATTGCGTGCAATAAAATCCTATCATTTCAAAGTAAAACATGTCAAAACCACAGCGCAAAAAATCAATTTTTCGCTTTTGCCTGCTATTGCATTGGGTGTTGATGGCTATTTTGTCGTTTTAGGTGTGAAAAAACAGCAAAATGAATATTTAGTCATTGATCCATTAAGCCGCCAAATAAAGCATTTAACAGAAGATGCATTTAATGCACTTTTTGCCAATGAGATTATTTACTTAACGCCAAAACATCACAGTAAAAAGCAGCAGCAGTTTAGTATAAGGTGGTTTATTCCAGCATTATGGAAATACAGGCATATCTTTCGTGATGTTTTGATTGCCTCATTTTTTTTGCAGCTATTTGCGCTGGTAACACCTTTGTTTTTTCAGGTTGTGATGGATAAAGTTGTTGTTCATCAAGCCTTGACAACCCTTGAAATATTGGCAATTGGCTTTTTGGTCGTTTCATTGTTTGAAGTTATTTTTGGTGCGATTCGTACTTATTTGCTATCACATACGACAAGCCGTGTTGATGTGGAGCTTGGCAGCAGACTTTATAAGCATTTGTTAAGTTTGCCCTTGGCTTATTTTGAATCAAGACAAATTGGCCAGAATGTTGCGCGTGTTAAAGAGCTTGATAGTATGCGGGAGTTTTTAACAAGTAGTGCCTTAATATTGATTATCGACCTTGGGTTTACTTTTGTGTTTTTTTCAGTGATGTGGTTTTATTCGCCCACATTAACCCTGGTTGTATTACTAACAATTCCTTTTTATGCGGGTTTATCAATATTTATCGCCCCGATTTTAAGATACCGCCTGGATAAAGCATTCAAAGAGGGTGCTAAAAACCAGGCCTTTCTCACTGAATCTTTAACGGGAATCCAGACCATTAAATCATCAGCAATTGAACCGCGGATGCAGCACAAATGGGAAGAAAATCTAGCAAGCTATGTACAGACAAACTTTCGCGCACGTAATCTAAGTAATATAAGTGGTCAGATCGCACAGTTTATCAGTAAAATCACAACACTTTTAATCATTTTTATTGGTGTGAAATCTGTTATTAATGGGCAATTGACAATTGGGCAGCTCATTGCCTTTAATATGTTGGCAGGACGTGTAACAACGCCTATTTTGAAATTTGTTCAGTTATGGCAGGATTTTCAACAAGCCAGCATTTCGCTACAACGTTTAGGTGATGTATTAAATGCTTTGCCTGAAACGTCACAAAAAATTGCGAAACACAATCTAGATACCTTTCAAGGCGAGGTTTGCTTTAAAGCTGTTAATTTTCGTTATCATTCTGATATGCCACTTTGTTTAAAGCAGGTAAGCTTTGATAGTAAGCCTGGGCAAATGATTGGTATTGTTGGGCGTTCTGGCTCTGGGAAAAGTACGCTGACAAAACTCATTCAGCGGTTATACGTTCCTGAATCAGGCAGAATACTAATTGATGGCGTTGATTTATCGGCAATTGACATCAGCTGGCTTAGGCAAAATATTGGCGTGGTCTTACAAGAGAATTTTTTATTTAACTGCAGTGTTCGTGATAATATTGCACTGACATGTCCAGGAGCTTCTTTACATAATGTGATACATGTAGCAAAGCTTTCTGGTGCACATGAATTTATCTGCACGCTTAATAATGGCTATGAGACGCTCATAAAAGAACAAGGTGCGAATTTTTCAGGTGGGCAAAAACAGCGATTAGCAATTGCAAGAGCGTTAATTCATGATCCTAGAATTTTAATTTTTGATGAGGCAACTTCAGCGCTTGATTATGAATCTGAGCGAATCATTCAAGCCAATATGCAATTTATAGCAGAAAATAGGACGGTCTTTATTATTGCGCATCGTTTAAGCTCAGTGACTTGCTGTGATCAGATAATGTATTTGAAAGATGGTGTGATTACTGAAGTTGGGACACATCAGGATTTACTTCAACGCCAAGGTGATTATGCAAGCCTGTATAAAGCGCAATACCATACACAAGAAGCGTTCAAGAAAGGGGAAAGAATTGATAGTAATTTTGTAAATGGATGAGTTATTTCAGGTGATGTAATGAAATTATTAATGCGCTTTATAAATTATTGGCAGCGTCGAAAATATCTTAATGAAGACCAGCACCGTCAGAAAGATACATTAAGCTTTTTGCCAGCAGCGTTAGAAATACAACACCGCCCACCACATCCGCTGACTCGTATTATTCTGTGGAGTATGACTTTATTGCTTTTACTAGCGATCTTATGGGCATGTTTAGGCAGACTTGATATTGTTATTACCGGGGCAGGGAAGCTTGTCCCAAGTGGGCAGGTTAAAGTGATTCAGTCTTTAGAGAAAGGGACCGTTCACAAAATTTTTGTGCACAATGGTCAATTGGTACATAAAAATGATGCTTTAATTGCGCTTGATCAGAGTTTTACACAAAATGAAATTGATTATTTAACAAAACAGCTAAAGCAGCAAAAAATAACGCTATATGTCAATCAAGCCTTTTATCAGCTGCTTAAAAGTGGCGAAGAAAAATCACTGACATTAGAGGATATTATTTATTTTTTCTTAGAAAATGCACCTGAAAGAAACACAACTGGTGAGCATTTGTTATGGCAAAAATGGCAAGCATATGCTGCGCAGATTGCAAGCTTAAAATCACAAATTGCAAAAGTTCAAAATCAGATTGTTTCAGCAGATAATCAGATTGCTATGCTTGAGGAGATGTTACCAATTGTGAAAGAACAGCATGACATGCTCGCGCATTTATATGCGCAGAATTATACCTCTAAAGCTGAGTATTTAAAGCTTAAACAAACATTAATCGAGAAGCAAAAACAGCTGTCGATAACAAAAGCGCAGAAGAAAGAGCAGCAAGCAGTTTTGCAAAGCGTAGAAAGCCAGCTTTCACTAAAAAAAGCAGAATATTTTGTCAATGCTTTAGAGGAAATACAGCAGACACAAGAGAAGATCAGCTCGCTTCAAACTAATTTGGAAAAACAAAAACGGCTTTATGATAAATTTATGCTTAAAGCCCCTATTACTGGCTATGTACATGAGCTAATGGTTCATACGATTAATGAGGTGGTATCACCGGCAAAAGTTTTGTTAAAGATTATTCCAAAAGATGATATTTTAGAAGTATCCGCGATCATTTCGAATCAGGATATTGGTTATATCCATGAAGGGCAAGATGTCGTGGTAAAAATTGATACTTTTCCTTTTACCGAATATGGTTACATTGAAGGCAAAGTTCGTGATATTTCTGAAGATGCTGTTCAGGATGAAAGGTTAGGACTTATTTATAAAGTGAGCATTCATCTGGCAAAGCAGCGTTTGTCAGTTAACAATAAAAACATTAGATTGATACCAGGGATGTCAGTACGCATCGAAATTAAAACAGGCCAAAGAAGAATTATTGATTATTTTTTACATCCATTGATTAAAGGGTTAGAAGAAAGTTTGCGAGAACGATAATCGCTTGCATGAAATCAGCGATTCAGCTGCATTTTTGTGCAAAAACACATCGTTATTTCCTTTTTTATTGATTGAAATAGTGATAGAATGCACGGGATATACTGCTTTGACCTTGTTGTTTAATAGTGTTGGCAGTACTATTCATCGGTAATTCGATGTAATAATAATGATTATAAAAACAAAATAATGATAAAAGAGGATAAAATTATGTCTAGAATCTCATCTTTGCAAGACCCATTCTTAAACGCGTTAAGAAGAGAAAAGATTTCAGTATCAATTTATTTAGTAAATGGTATTAAATTGCAAGGTATTATCGAGGCATTTGACCAGTTTTCCATCGTTCTAAGAAATAGTGTTAACCAAATGGTTTACAAGCATGCTATTTCAACTGTTGTTCCTGCAAAAGCCGTACGTTTAGTTTATAGCAACTACAACCCGCATCACAATCAGCAACAAACACCGATGTCTGAGCAAAATCAAGAAGAAGATTTTGATCAAATGGAAGAGGTGTTTGAGGATGAGTCTTTTGAAGAGAACCTGGCCGAAGGGCAAACAACCTCTCAAAATAACCAAAATTAATTGACAATAAAGGGCGACATTTTCATTGGAAATATTTCAGCAATATCATATTGGTGAACGTTGTCTTATTGTTGATATTCACTTCTCATCAAAACCTGAGTTGAATGCTCAGGTTGACGAGCTTTGCGGGCTGGTTAATGCCGCCGGCTGGCAAGTCATCTCTTCTGTATCAGCCAAGCGTAATTATCCTGATCCAAAATATTTTTGTGGCAGGGGAAAACTCGATGAAATCAAACAGCAGCTTGCAGCTTGTGACATTGAGCTTGTTGTATTTAACCATAGTATCACCCCTTCTCAAGAACGTAATATTGAAAATGTATTAGGTTGTAAGGTTATTGATCGTACGCGTTTGATTTTAGAGATTTTCTCTCAGCGTGCACAAACCTATGAAGGAAAGCTGCAAGTCGAGCTTGCACAATTAAACTATGTGGCAACACGCCTTGTTCGTGGTTGGACACATCTTGAACGCCAAAAAGGTGGTATTGGCGTGCGTGGTGGTCCAGGTGAGACACAGCTTGAGCTAGATAGAAGAATGCTTCGTCAGCGTATTGCGCAAATTGAGAAACGCCTGGAAAAGGTTAAAAAACAACGCAGCTTAAGCCGAGCCTCAAGAAAAAAGCACAGTGTTCCAACGATTGCTTTTGTCGGCTATACAAATGCGGGTAAATCAACCTTATTTAATAAGATAAGCGGGGCACAGGTTTTCGTAAAAGACCAGTTGTTTGCAACTTTGGATCCAACCTTGCGTCAGGTGAATATTCCCAAGTTGGGTCAGGTGGTGTTGTCTGATACGGTTGGTTTTATTCGTAACTTGCCACATGATTTAGTTGAAGCGTTTTGTGCAACGCTTGAAGAAGCAATTGAAGCAGACTTGCTTGTACATGTTATCGATTATGCTGATCCTGAGCATTTGGCATATATCGAACAGGTGCATCAGGTATTAGCGCAGATTCATGCGGATAAAAAGCCGATTTTGCCAGTTTATAATAAGATTGACCTTCTAGATAACGTTGATGCAGGTGTTTATTATCGTCAAAATAAACCATCAGAAGTCTATTTGTCTGCTTATACAGGTCAGGGGATTGAATACCTTTATGAGGCGATTGCAAAATTCTTTAATCAGCAGTGGCTTAAAGGGGTGCTTGTTTTATCTCCTCAGCATACTAAAATTAGGGCGCAGCTTTATCAATTAGGTGTTGTGGAAAAAGAGCAAATTGCTGAAAGTGGCGACTATCATTTAGCCATTCATATTGCAAAAAGTGATCTAACTCATATTTCTCAAACAAATAAGCTTGAGTTAATGGCAAATTTTAGTCAAGATGACTCTTTATAAGAGCGTAATTAAAGTATTGATGCATGGGATTTAAATTTATCGCATATAATAAAGGGTCAGATCAGGGACCGCCTGATCTTGAAGAAGCCATTCGACGTTTTTTTGGAAAGAAAAAGCCTTCCAATAATAATGGAGATCAAAACAATAAAAGCATTTATTCGCGCAACGCCAAATCGCAAGAACCTCTACCAATAAAAAAAATATTATTGGCATTGGTTGCAGCGGTTGTCATTATATGGGCTTTATTTGGTATTTATGTTATTCAGCCAGCACAGCAGGCAGCGATATTAAAATTCGGCAAGTTCTCAGGAATTGAAGGCCCTGGTGTTCACTGGTATCCACCAGGCTTTGTCCAGGTGATTAAAAAGGATGTGCAGGTTTTAAATACGATTAGTGTTGATAAACTCATGTTGACCTCTGAGGAAAACATCGTACATGTTTCTTTTTCAGTTCAGTACCGTATCGGGGATCTGGAGCATTATCTATTTTCGACTACCTCGCCTGAATTAATATTAAGGCAGGCGCTTGAAAGCGCTGTGCGTCAAGTGGTTGGTGCAAACAAGCTTGAGAAAATATTAACGGTATCACGTGCGCAGATTACACTTCAGGTTGAGCAGGAACTTAAAGCATTGTTAAAGAAATACCAAACAGGGATTTTAGTAAATGAGGTTATTATGCAGCCTGCTAAGGCACCTGACGAGGTGAAAAGTGCGTTTGATGATGTGATTAAGGCAAGAGAAGACCGTGAGCGTTTACAAAATGAAGCTTACAGTTATGCAAATAAAGTTATGCCAGTGGCAAAAGGTAAAGCGCAACGTATTTTAGATGAAGCGCGTGCTTATAGCCAAAAAATCGTATTAGAGGCAGAAGGGGATGTTGCAAGCTTTAATCAGTTATTACCAGTGTATAAGCAGCAGCCAAATATTGTAGAAAATCAATTATATTATCAAACAATGGCATCAATCTTTAGCAATAATAAGTTGTATGTGATTGATGGAAATGGCGCAAAAAATCTATTTTATGGCGAGAAATCAACGCCTTTTGCTGTATCAGGCCAGAAAGAAAATGGGGGTGAGCAATGAGTAATAAGATGATGGGACTTATTGTGCTTATTATTGCCGTTTTAGTCGTTTTATACAGCATGTTATTTCGTGTGACACAAGGTTATGAAGCAGTGGTACTAAAGCTTGGTGAGTTAAATAAAAATAAGGCTGGACAAGTTAAAATTTATCAACCAGGGCTGCATTTTAAAATTCCTTTTATTGAGGATGTTAAAATATATGATATGCGTCTGAAAACCCTGTTAATTGATGAGGCAAGGGTTGTTACCAATGAGCAAAAAGATGTTATTATCGATGCATATCTGGAATGGAAAATCAGTGATATTTCGCAATTTTATCGCAGTGTTTCAGGTAATGATGATCGAGCAACTGTCCTATTGAAGCAATTTTTAGAATCATCTTTACGTGCTGAAGTTGGTAAGACAGATATTAAGGGATTGATTAATAACGATCGTGACGAGTTAATGCAGACACTAACCCAAAGTGTACAAGAGCAAGCCAAAAAAATTGGTATTGATGTGGTTGATGTACGTATTAAACAAATTGATTTGCCAGACACCGTTACAGACTCTATTTTTCAAAGAATGCGCTCAGAGCGACATAAAGTAGCGTCACTTATTCGTGCAGAGGGTGAGCAGAAATCAGAGAGTATTAAGGCCAATGCTGATGCAACAGTAACGATCACAATGGCAAAAGCCAATCGTGATGCTAAGGAAATTAAAGCAAAAGCAGATGCTAAAGCAGCTGAAATCTATGCTAAGGCTTACAGTCAATCTGAGAAATTTTATGGTTTTTGGCGTGCTATGATGGCCTATCAGCAAAGCTTTAACAATAAAGAAAAGGATGTCTTTGTTTTAAAACCTGAAGGCAAGTTTTTTCAATACTTTAATCAGCTAAGTACAGAAGATAATCAGCAGGCCATCACTGCAAAATAGTTTTGACGAAGCGGTTTTGCAAATAAGTCTGTCACACAATAGTTTTTCTAAAAGCATCATTTTTTCATATTATTAAGGAAACTCTTAGTGCAAGTTGGGATTAATGCCCTGATCCTGCTTGAGGTTTGATTATGGGCTCCTATGTCGCTTCCTCTACATTATAGGTTATTAGAAAATGTTATCCGTTAAAGTCTGCTTTTGGTGAGATTACCAGTTTCTATCTGCAGTAAAAAAAATTATTGTGATAGCGCTGGACATGGCATTATTTTGTCGGCATGATGAGTCTGCACTTTATATTTAGAGTGTAGGAAACCAATAAAAAATGATGGAGTATAGAATAATATGAGTGCGCCAAGCAAAGCTAAGGCAATCAAGCTGGACAATCCAGCCCAGAAAAAGGCTAGCCACCAGTCTGGAACCGAACTACACATAATGCAAGGTAACGAACATTATGAAGCTGTAGTAAGGGCGGTCTATCAGCCACAACGCGAGTGAAGGTATTGAGCCCCGTAATATACCATCGTCGCACCTGATCAAGGTTTTCATATGCCTGAAATCAGCACTACGCAATACGTAAAGGCGAGTATGCGTGGAGGTGCCGGGGTCTGAGTCCGTAGCGGGTAGATGAACTGATTGCTTTGGAACTTGGGAGAACCTTGCTATTTCTGCATGCTTATCTTGGATCCTATACATCTAGAGGTAAGTTTAGCATGGTAGTCGCACTTGCTCGTAGTAGAGGTGTAAATAGGGTAAT
>NZ_QLIT01000101.1 GCF_003574485.1 Facilibium subflavum | reverse complement strand
GTCAACCTAAAGGGGTGATGGTACAGCATAATAGTGCAGTAAATTACATAAATAACATAAAAAACAAACACATAATATTGCAGCAAGATACAGTAGATTTTTCAGGTAATATTAGCTTTGACTTTTCAATTACCACTGCAATATCTCCATTATGTATTGGTTCAAAAATAGCCGTTTATCATGATGCTTTACAAAATGTTCAAGGTTATATAAAACACCTAACTAAAAATGAAGTTAGTTTTATCAAATTAACCCCAACTTATTTTGATTCAATAAAAACACTTATTTATTACCTTTATATTGAAAAAGTTGTATTAGGTGGAGAGAAAATACCTGGTACATTAGAAGAATACATTAATGAATTTTGTAGCAATGATGCAATAGATAGGTTATTAATATTTGACGAGTATGGCCCAACTGAAGCCACTGTTGGAACATATTATAATCAAATTGCAGAAAATATATTTTGCTTGTATGACAATTATAAAATTTATCTACTTGATGAGAATTTAAGGTCTGTTCCTATTAACTTTATAGGAGAAATCTATATTTCTGGTGCAGGATTATCAAGAGGCTATTTAAATCAACCTGAACTTACGGAAGAATTTTTTATTGATAATCCCTTTGCTGCAGATAAGGATATAGAAAAAGGTTACACACGGTTGTATAGAACAGGTGACTTGGCTAAGTGGCTACCTGATGGAAGTATTTTATACATAGGACGAGCTGATTCCCAAGTGAAGTTAAGAGGTCAGAGGGTTGAATTGGGTGAAATAGAATCTGCTTTATCTTCAATTGATGGTATTAAACAAAGCTGTGTTATTGTAGATAGAGAAAGTGCAATACAACGTCTTATTGGTTATTATATTTTAGACAAAACGATAAAACTCAATCAAGATTTTATTTTAAAGCAATTGGCATCATTTTTACCGGATTATATGCTTCCTAATGCATTAATTGAAATAGATCAATTTCCAATGACAGTGAATGGGAAGCTAGATCGAAAAGCATTACCAATGCCTGAATTAATTCATCAAAAAATGCATGTAGAACCAAGAAATGGAGCTGAACAAACGGTACGTCAAATTTGGTCTAAAGTACTTAATATTCCTGAGGGAAAGATCGGCATATATGATGATTTCTTTAGTTTAGGTGGAAATTCAATCATGACGGCATCGATTGTCTCTAGAATTAACACTAGTCTTGATGCATCTATTTCTTTAAAAGATATTTTTTTATATCCAACTATTGCTAAATTATCTGAATTTATTGATAAAGAGAAAAAAGTAAAATGTAGCAAAGGTAAGTAATATATGAGTCAAAGAACACGGTCATTGGAAGATGCAATAAAATTAAATCAAATTGAACCTATTGATTCAGCTTGTTTCTCAAGCTTTTTTAATCATAATATTGGATTGTCTGCAAGTGAAGCGCATATTTTAATTGACGCCTTAATGAATAACCAGCCGAAATTGACAGCAATTAGCAAAACCTGTTTTGGTAACATAGGTGCCGTACTTTTACCTGTATTAAATGAGATGGTTTATTCAGATAAAAATTTATTGAGCTATATTCAAAAGGCAATTTTGCTGTCTAAAGAGCTAGGTGCAAAATGTATCTCCTTAGCTGACATAATACCTTCAGCTACTAATTATGGTTGTGATATTTCTATGTCTAATAACTTTGATTTGAGTCTTACAACAGGCCATGCTGTGACTGCCACAGCCATGGTTATTAATACTGAAAACGTTTTAAAGCAAACTCACAGGGAAATAAAAAACGAAGTAGTAAGTTTTGTTGGTTTAGGTGCAATTGGATCAAGTACTTTAAGGTTAATGCTTCAAGTAACAGATCACCCTAAAAAAATAATTTTATGTGATGTTTTCAATAAAAATGAAGAATTAAACACAATAAGAAATGAAATTATTAATGAATATCATTTTAAGGGTGAGTTAATTATTGCTCATTCAAAAAATTTAATCTTGCCAGATGTTATTTATGAAAAATCTCAACTGATTATTGGTGCCAGTAATGCACCTAATTTAATTTCTTTATCATCTATTAAATCAAGCACCATTATCATTGATGACTCTGCACCTCATATTTTTAATACAGTTGAAACGATTCATAGGATTCAAGAAAAATCAGATATTCTTTTTATTCACGGTGGAATCTTATCATTACCCCAAATTATTTCAAATAAAATTGACTATCACATTAGGCGCTGGTCAAAGTTTTTAAATAGGGACAGTTCTTACGAAATAATGGGATGTAGTTTTGGTAGCTTGTTACCTGTTATTAATCACAAATTAAAACCAACCATTGGCAACATTAAACCTATGGATTTAAAGACTTACTACGAAGAAATTAAGAAACTTAAAATTCGGGCCTCTGAGCTACAATTTTCAAACTATACATATGATCAAGAATATATATATAAGTTTAATGGTAACCGCTCCATAAACCCCATCTAGTACGGGTTAAGCCCGGATACGTGTAAAAATAGGAGTATGCCGTAGCTAAGCTATAAGAAAGATGGCGGAAGAGGCTCTTTTCCGTTTACTGTGGGTATGGAATTCAGTAGCAATAAGGGTTACAATGCTGTTACCTAAATCAAAATGTCGCGTTTTTAATGAAAGACTTAAGCATTCCTTTAGATATAGACAATCTTAAAGTTATCTCTCAAACCCTTGATACTAAAGGGAATATCATCATTACGGTCGAA
>NZ_QLIT01000100.1 GCF_003574485.1 Facilibium subflavum | reverse complement strand
AATTCCTTAAAACATTCAACGAAAACACTATCCATAATAATTTAAATTGATACTTAGTTTGCTATAACTAATAAGATGCACTATATTCCAGCATTAGGCCAGATAAATACTAGAATTTAGATGCGTTTACCCTGGAGAAGCGGCTTGGCACTAGCACAATTCTTTTTTTTGTGTTACAATCCGTTCGCTTTTTGCAATGCCTTGGGCGTTAAAAGCAGTAATTTTAAGTATAAATGAACCACACACTGCTCGGCACACTTTTTGGGTGCTTTGGATACAAAGTTAAAAAGTGGGAGCGGTGGCGGCGTAACCCTAACAAACGGAGAATATAAATGTCTTTAATGAAAGATATGCTAAAAGCAGGTGTCCATTATGGTCACCAAAAAAGATTTTGGAACCCTAAGATGGAATCATACATTTTTGGGATTAATCACGGTATTCACATTATTAACCTTGAAAAAACCGTTCCATTATTTGAAGATGCGATTAACTTTGTCGGCAAAACAGCATCAAAAAGAGGAAAGATTCTTTTTGTTGGTACAAAGCGCCAGGCACAAGAGATTGTTGCTGAAGAAGCAAGACGTTGTGGCATGCCATATGTGAATCATCGTTGGTTGGGTGGTATGTTGACAAACTACAAAACAATCCGTCAATCAATCAAGCGTCTGCGCAATCTTGAAAAAATGCAGGAAGAAGGCGTTTTTGAGCGTTTAACGAAAAAAGAAGCATTACATAATACACGAGAAATTGAAAAGCTTGAAAAAGCTTTAGGTGGTATTAAGGATATGGGTGGTCTTCCTGATGCAATCGTTGTGATTGACAGCAAAGAAGAGCATATTGCGATTGAAGAAGCAAAACGTTTGGGTATTCCCGTTGTTTCTGTTGTTGATACAAACTCTGATCCTGATAATATTCAATATGTTATCCCAGGTAATGATGATGCAGTTAAGGCGATACGCTTTTATTTAAGTCGTTTTGCTGATACGATCATTGATGCTAAACAGGCTGCAGCAACTGTTGCTGAAGCTCAGGTGGATGATGAGCAAGAAGCTTCTGAGTCTGAGAAAGAAGCATAATTTATCGTTGATGATGTTAGACTGCTTGTGAAGAACAGTTTGCAGCAGTGTAATAAATTTAATCGACTGTTTTTTAATTAAGAATTTGAGGGTATTTAAATATGGCAATAACAGCTCAAATGGTAAAAGAGTTACGTGAGCGCACAGGCGCTGGCATGATGGAATGTAAAAAAGCCTTGACAGCAACTGGTGGCGATATCGAAAAAGCGATTGATGAAATGCGTAAGTCAGGTCAGGCAAAAGCAGCAAAAAAAGCAGCACGTGTTGCGGCTGAAGGTGTTGTGTTGATGGCGCAATCAGGTAATAAGGCTATTATGATTGAAGTCAATTCTGAGACAGACTTTGTTGCGCGTGATGACAGTTTTAAAAACTTTGCTGAAGAAGTTGTTAAAGTGGCGGCTAATTCTGATGCAAAGTCGATTGAAGAAGTCGAAAGCTTAACACTTGAAAACGGCAGTACAGTTGAGCAGGCGCGTAATGACTTAATTGCAAAGATTGGTGAGAACATCAAGCTTCGTCGTATGGCTTGTCTTGAAGGTGAAACGCTCGGTCAGTATAGCCATGGTGGCCGTATTGGTGTTGTGGTTGCCTTAAAAGGTGGTGATGAAGCGTTGGCAAAAGATATTGCTATGCATGTTGCTGCATCAAGCCCATTAGTGGTTGCGCAAGATGACGTGCCAGCTGAGATTGTTGAAAAAGAAAAAGAAATCTTTGTTGCACAAGCACGCGAAAGTGGCAAGCCAGATGAAATCATTGAAAAAATGATCACAGGTCGTATTCGTAAATTCCTCGATGAGCAAAGCTTATTGGGTCAGCCATTTGTGAAAAATCCTGATCAAAAAGTTTCGCAGCTTTTAAAGGAAAACAATGCAAGCGTTACTGGCTTTATTCGTTTTGCTGTTGGTGAAGGCATTGAAAAAGAAGAAAGTGATTTTGCCCAGGAAGTGATGAGCCAAGTGCAAGGAGCTTAATCGTCGTGAAACCTGCCTTTAAACGTGTATTGATTAAATTAAGTGGTGAGCTTTTTGCAGGTGATCAAAATACTTTTGATGTAAATGCTGCAAAGCCCATACTCAATGTGATTAAAGAAGTTGTAGAAGCAGGTGTGGAGGTTGCAATTGTTATTGGTGGTGGCAATATCCTTCGAGGCGGGCGCGCTGCTTTTGGTCATTTAATTGATCGGGCAACGGCCGATACGATGGGTATGCTTGCCACAATCATCAATGGACTTGCCTTATCTGATATATTTAATATGATTGGTGTGCAAACACATGTTTTATCTTCACGTTCGATTGATGGTGTTGTCGAGGCAACAAACCACAAACGTGCGTGTGCGTTATTGCAGCAAAAAAAAGTTGTTATCTTTGCCGGGGGGACTGGTAACCCTTTTGTAACAACAGACAGTACAGCAAGTCTTCGTGCTTGTGAAATCAAGGCAGATGCAATATTAAAGGTGACAACGGTTGATGGTGTTTATGACCGTGATCCCAAAAAAGATGCTGATGCAAAACGCTTTGAAGCGCTAAGCTTTGATGAAGCATTGCAAAAACAGCTTCAAGTCATGGATCTTGCGGCATTTATACAGTGCCGCGATTTTAGTATTCCTATTTGTGTTTTTAGTATGAATGAGCCCCAAGCACTGATTCGCGTTATCAGTGGAGAAAAGCAAGGCACTTGGGTGAGAAATTAGGAGAAGCTCGTGATTAATGAAATTATTCAAGATGCCAAAAGCCGCATGGAAAAAAGTTTAGAGAGCTTACGCCATGATTTGGCAAAAATACGGACAGGCCGTGCGCATCCAGATATTCTTGCGCATGTGACGGTTGATTATTATGGTGTTGAGACACCCATATCACAAGCGGCAAACATTACAGTATTAGATGCAAGAACGCTTGGTATTACGCCTTGGGAGAAAGGGCTTTCAAGTAAAATTGAAAAAGCAATTTTAATGGCAGATTTGGGCTTGAACCCTGCAAACTTGGGTGATACCTTACGTATTCCCATGCCTGCACTTAATGAGGAAAGGCGCCGTGAACTTGTTAAGCTTGTGAAGTCTGAAGCTGAAAAAGGGCGCGTTGCAATACGTAATATTCGTCGTGATGCAAACTCTGATGTAAAGGAGCTGCTGAAAGAAAAAGAAATTTCTGAAGATGAAGCCAAAAAGGCTGAAGACAAAATTCAGAAGATTACGAATGATATGGTTGCCAAGGCTGATGATATCGCACAGCAAAAAGAAAATGATTTAATGGAAATATAGCCTGGATATGGCATTAACAAAAATGCCGCTGCATGTTGCCATCATTATGGATGGTAACGGCAGGTGGGCAAAAAGGAAGTTTTTTCCACGTACAGCTGGTCATAAAGCAGGAATTAAAAGTGTACGCCAAACAATTGAGTTCGCCGTTGAAAAGAAAATACCTTATTTAACGCTATTTGCTTTTGGTCGGGAGAATTGGCAGCGACCAAAAGAAGAAGTTGACACACTGATGGATTTATTTACCAAAGTTCTGGTTGATGAATTGCCAATGCTCAAAGATAATAATGTTAAGCTGGTCGTTGTTGGGGATAAATCCCGGCTATCAAATGCTGTGTTATCAAATATTGAAATAGCCGAAGTGGCAACAAAAGCAAATACAGGGCTGATGCTGAATATCGCAATAGATTATAGTGGTCAGTGGGAGATTGTTGAGGCAGCAAAAGAAATTGCCAAATCAGTGCTGGCGAATAAGATGCAAATAGATCAATTAGATGAAAATAGATTTGTGGATTTTTTACAACCAACTATCCAACAGCCGGTTGACCTATTAATTAGAACCAGTGGTGAGCAAAGAGTGAGTAATTTTATGATTTGGCAGCTGGCGTATGCGGAATTATATTTTTGTAAAAAACTATGGCCAGATTTTAGAAAAAACGATTTTCAGGCCGCATTAGATGACTACCAGTTGCGCAAACGCCGATTTGGTAAAACGGAAGATCAATTATAAAAGGGTTGGATGTGAAGGAACGGATAATTACAGGTGTTATTTTAGGTATTATCGTTCTATGGGCGATTTTCCGGTTAAACGCCACAATTTTTAATTTTATACTGGCAGTGATTTTACTGTTTGCCAGTTGGGAATGGGCAGCGTTTGCCGATGCAAAAGTGCTTTATAAGCGCATCATTTATTTATGTATTACAGCCGTTTTAATTTATTTAAGCAGATATGCACTTATAATCACATTAGTGCTGTCATGCCTGTTTTGGCTATTTTCGCTTGTGCTTATCAAAGGCTTTAATGCCGGTAGTCAAAAGCACTTGTCTATTTTACAGCGTTATATAATGGGCCTTTTTATTATCGTTCCGCTTTTTGATGCAATTAGTATTTTGCACACCAATCGCCCCTATTTATTACTAGTGGTTATGCTTATTGTAACCCTGGCAGATAGCGGTGCTTATTTTTGGGGTAAACATTATGGTAGACATAAGCTTGCCGTGAAAATCAGCCCCAATAAAACCATAGAAGGGTTATTTGGCGGTTTAGTCATCGGTGGGCTTGCTGGAACGCTGAGCTCTTTATTTATGGAGGCAAGTATCTTACAGCATCTTGTTTTGGTTATACTTTCCTTTGTGACTGTTTTAGTCGCATTGGTTGGAGATCTGCTTGAAAGTGCGATTAAACGCCAATGTGGTGTTAAAGATAGTGGCGCAATTTTACCAGGCCATGGCGGTGTTCTAGATAGGATGGATAGCCTGTTTGCAGCCTTGCCTGTATTTGTATTTATCAGTATATGCTTTGGGATTGTTCCCTTTTAGAAGATAGATAATGTTAAAGTTACTTTTTTAATCTGGGCTCGGTGGAGCTTTTTCATCGTTATAAGGCCTTAAAATTCGGCGTGATGCATGGAATCTGCCACCAAATCTTGCAATGCCTTCTTCCTGCATTGCTTTGGCGTGAATACGGAAATACTCATTAAGCTCATCCATTGAAATGATCTGGTAAATAACGCTAAGTGTCAGCTGGTCTTGCTTTGTTTGTTGTTGATCAAGATAGATATTGGCATCAATAAATCCTTTGAACTTCAACATTTCATCTTTATGATGATTAAGCCAGGTTAAATAGCGCTCAGCAATGCCTTTATCAACCTCTAAGTTTACTTGGTATAGTATCATCGTAAAATTCCTTTTTAATAACTTGATGGTTAATTTACTGCGTCTTCTGATTTTAAATCACGGTTAAGTAGGTGCATTACAGCTGCTTTAATTGGAAATCCCTCATAGAGAATTTTATAAATTGTTTCCACAATAGGCATATCGATGCCATGCTTTTGTGCAAGGCTAAAGACCGTATTTGTTGTTTTAATACCTTCTACAACTTGCTTTACTGCTTTGATTGCTTCTTCTTTTGAATATCCTTGACCCAGTAGAACGCCAAATCGACGATTTCTAGATTGGTCATCTGTACAGGTAAGGATTAGATCACCAAGACCGCTTAAACCATACAGTGTTTCTGATTTTCCACCTAAGCTGACCCCGAATCGAATGAGTTCTTTCAAGCCTCGTGTGATAAGGCCAGCACGCGCATTTGCACCAAATTGCAAGCCATCGGAAATCCCACATGCAATCGCCAACACATTCTTTACAGCTCCGCCAACTTCTGCGCCAGTGACATCCAATGATGTATAACAGCGAAACGTTTCACTATTAAAAAGTGTTTGAATGTGTTTGGCATATTGTGCATTTTGTGAGGCTGCTAAAATAGCGGTAGGTAGTTGTTTGGCAACTTCTTTGGCAAAGCTTGGCCCTGTTAATACACCAAAGGGTGTTTGTGGCAGTGCTTCATTGCAAAGTACATCAAGTAAGTTGTGGCTTTGATGGCAAAATCCTTTGGTTGCTGAGATGATGCCCTGGTGTTGTATAAAAGGCTTGATTTGTTGCAGTGTTTGTAAGAACCCTTTACTTGGTGTTGCAATAAGTATATCGCTACATTGATCAATATAGTGCTGCCAGTTGTTAACAGCATGTAATGTTTCAGGGAAAGGGGTATGAGGCAAGTAGGCTTCATTTGATTGTGTTTGGATCATTTGCTCGTTGTGTTCATTCCGGTAAGCATGTAAATAAACCTTATGGCTGTTGTTTGCCAGTTGAATAGCAAGTGCGGTACCCCAGGAACCGGCACCAAAGACAAGTATTGATGTAGACATGCGTCTCCTTTATATAGAATATCAAGCGATTATGGGTTATTGTAAATAAGTTTCGCCAAAAGATTAATTGCTTTGTAATGCTTGCTTGCCAGAAAGTATCTCAATTGCATCTTCTGGCATATCGATTGTGGTTGTGGGGAAAGCAATTTGCGCGCCATGAGATGCAATGATTTTACCAACTTCGATCATGATCGCATCTTGGGTTGCCTGGAATCTCACCCAGTTTGTTGTTTTAGTGAAGGTGTAAATCATAAAGTTAATAGAGTAAGCGCCAAATACACCTTCAGTACTTGAGCCCATGTTTGTGCTGCCATTAACAATGCAGACCAGCGTCGTTCTTGATTGGTCTATTGCTTTATGGTTTTTTAGCATATTGCGAATATCTTCTAAAATGGCAGGAAGCTTTTCAAAATCCTGATAGCGGATGCCAACATATTGCAAAATACGACGATTCTTCATGCGTGAAGCATTCACGATAGAGGCGTTTAAAAATGTTGAATTGGGCACATAGATTGGACGTTGATCAAACCCGCAAATCTGTGTTAAGCGAAAGCTTATTTTTTCAACGGTGCCCTGGATATCGCCACTTGTCGTGTAAATCCAGTCACCTACTGAAAAGGGGCGATCAATATAGATAACAAGTCCACCAAATAGATTTTTAATAAGCTCTTGTTGTGAAATTGCTAAAAAACCCGCAATAACTGTTGTCATTCCTGCTAAAGCGATTAAAGGGATATTTAGTGCGCTTAAGATGGTGAAAAAAGCTAACACCAAGATAACGCCCTGGGAAGCCTTATAACTTGTTTCAATCATGCTAAAATCGTTATAGCCGCCATCTGTTCGGGTATTTTTCTCTATAAAATAGTTTTTGACATTTTTAGCAAAAGAAAATAAAGCCCAGACGATGCATAAAATCACAAGAACTTTAATTACCATATAAGAGATATCAAGAACGGTTTGTACTGAATCTCCTTCCCAGTTGACTGTTTGTGTCACAATGATCCACAAGCCGATAATCCAGGTGATGATTCGTAAGGGCTTATTAATTGATTGATAGAAAAGTCTTAATATATTTGATTTTTTGCTGAGTTTTTTTGCAAATATGGCCAGGGCTATGCGAATAATAATGTTAACGACGATGACTGAAATTAAAACAATTAAGACATGTACGATCGGAATAAGCCAGGGAGATAGGTATTGCTGCAGTAATTCATCATTCATAAACGATCCTTGCATCTGTTTCCAAGTGAGTGTTAACTATTATTGTAGGGAACCTGTTTCGTTCGTCAAGTGTTGGGTGAATTTTTGCCAGCGCTGATTAAATATAGATTCATCTGATTGCGGTTTTTGTTTAAGTTTGGCCAGCGTGCTATCAATGCCAGAGAAATCATTGCCAATAATGGCAATATCACCGCCTGCTTCAAAAAACTTTTGACAAGCATCAAAAGTGCTCTTACTGGCATTTGTTGCAGCAAACATTCCCATGTCATCGCTAAAGATAATGCCATTAAAGCCAAGCTTTCCTCTTAAGTAGTCGGTTAACCAGAATCGTGACATTGAAGCGATTGTCTGGTCAATCCTGGGAAATTGAATATGGCCGACCATCACGCTATCAGCAAGCTTGTTATTGATAAGTGTAATAAAGGGTTTAAGTTCAGTTTGTTCTAAGTCCTTTAAGTTTTGGTTGCTGCAGGCAACTTCAAGATGAGAGTCTTCTTGGATAAGTCCATGACCTGGAAAATGCTTTAAAACACTTGGCATGCCATGTTTGTGCAGTGTTTGGATATAAGATTGTGCTATGTCAATGACTTCTTGTGGATCATCAGAAAAAGCACGCTTAGCAATAACACGACTGTTTGGATTATATAAATCAACAACAGGTGTAAAACTTAGATCAACACCGTGCGCTTTAAGCTCACTTGCTAATATGCTTGCGTGATTTTTAATGTCAGCTTGAGTGCTGTTTTGTAAACTAAAGGGTGGGGCAAGTGTTGAGAATCCGTCACCTTGGAAGCGCTGAACACGACCACCTTCATGATCAACACTGATAATAAGATCATGACGTAATCGTTTGATCTGGTGTGTTAGATTTTTAAGTTGCAGGCTGTTTTCATAATTTCGTTTGAACAGGATTACACCAATCACCTGTGGATTTGTTAGGCGGAAAATATCTTCTTTAGATAAATAAGTCGACTCAATTCCAATAATAAAATGTGTCATCATCTTTTATCCATTTAAAAGGCGGTTATGATGAATGGCTTGCCGTTTCTGCAGGCTTTTTCAGTGGATATAGGCCAATAGGCGCCTGTTGCTTTAATTGCTGTGCGTCAGTAGTTGGTTGTGTTGTTGTACCTTTATCAGCCAAGTCTTGTGTGTTATTGTTATCCAAGGTTTTTTGTTGCGACTGTGTTGTTGTATCACCTGTTGTGGTATCTTGGCTTGAAGATGTGTTTATAGGTGAAGGTAATGTAATAACGCTTTGTTTTAGTGCATTGGCTTTTTCTTCCAGGTATAGCTGGTAAGCAGTGTAGCCTAAAACAGCAAGTAAGATAAGAATCATCAGCCGGTTGAAATAATCAAATGCCTTAAGTTTTCCTCTACGGGAGCGTTTATAGTCTAAATAATCAATGCGGTTAAGAAGACTGACAATTTTCTTTTCTGGCATTTGCAGGCATTCGGCATATTTACGAAAATAGTTTTTTAATGAAGGGGTGGGTAAATTAAGCGAAAATAAATCGTCAGTATCCTCTAACATTTGTATAGTCTGGGCAGAGAAGCCCATTTTACTTGCAACACCTTCAATGGTTAGTTTTTGCTTCTCACGTAGTTGTTTGAGTTGACGCTGGTAGTTTTTCATAAATTCAACTTTTTCACCTTCACTAGATGTCAGTATAATAAGCCAGCTTGCAGGCTTCAATAGTTTTCAGTAAGCTTATTTTATGCTTTTGGGGCAATAGGTGAAAATTAGATGAAAGAAGCCATCAAAATTAGATCAGCATCACTTGAGGATGCTGAAGGTATTCATAGGATATTGCAACGACCTCAAGTGATGCGCAATACTCTGCAATACCCTGCAATACCCTTTTCGTGATATCAAGCACACAAAGAAAAACTTGATCATCATGATAATAACCTTATAAACCTTGTGGCAATCACTGATGATAATATCGTGGGGAATGCAGGATTTGTTATGTGTGAAAAGTTGCGTCAAAAGCATATGGCTGAACTGTTTATTGCGATTGACCCTGATTATCAGGGTCAAGGCGTTGGCAGTGCATTGATGAGCACAATCATTGATTTGGCAGATAACTGGTTGCATCTTACAAGATTGCAGTTGACGGTTTTTTGTGACAATCACATAGCTATTGGTCTGTATGAGAAATTTGGTTTTGTAACCGAGGGGAAATTAAGCAATTTTGCCTTTACAGAAGGCCAGTTTCTCGATGCATTAATAATGGCCAGAGTGGTGAATTGATACTCAATGTAAGTTTGTGTGTAATGAAAGAATCAAAATGTGGCAAAGTTATCCCTTTTTTGTGCTAAAAACAGATGAAAATTGTAAAAAGATGTAAATTTAATTGTGACAGCATTGTTATTGGCTAAAAAATCGATTAATCTTTCTTTTTGTACTGTAAAACCAATAATGTTTCATAATTAGGGGGAAACAAAATGGCTGCAACAATGCATTATAAATTGAAACCAGATGAAAGCTCAGCAGAGACATTTCCATTGCGGGAAGTAGTTCGAAAGCGGGTTCAGCAGTTTTATAAGAGTATTAGTCAAGAAGGCCTAAGGCCAGAAGATGTCTATCAGCTTATTATGGAGGAAACCGAGTGGCCAATGATTGAGGCGACGATGGAGTTTACCGGTCATAATCAAAGCCGATCTGCACGTATTTTGGGCTTAAATCGTGGTACTTTTCGTAAAAAGCTGGAGCAATACAGCGCGCTTCACGATCCGAAAGAAAAATACTAAGACTCATCGTTAAAGTAATTTGTCAGCGAAAGTGTTTTTTTACGCGTAAATATCAAAGCGATTTGCTTTACCAATGATTTGGCTTGTTGGGGTTTTTTGTCCCAAAAAGTCACTATGTCTTGGTCTTTTCACAATGATTTTTGCGTGGGGCAGTTTTTTTGCCTGCTCAAAAAGCATTGTATCGTTGTCTGGACTTGTCTGGACTAACTGGTGCAAAAGCTGCATGTTCTTTTTAACCTTTGCAGATTTTTTGCGTGAAGGAAACATCGGATCTAAATAAATGATATCAAAGGTTGTTGTCATTTCTTTGGTATGGATGATGGCGTTTTGATTTACGATTGTAATTTTCTCAGCGATGTGTGTTAGTTGAGGATTTTTATTTGCCCGGAAAAGACCATCTTTAAGCAAGCAAAAAACATAAGGGTTTTCCTCGATTGAGATGACGGTATGTCCTCTGGCTGCTAACGTAAAACTATCTGTGCCAAGACCTGCTGTCATATCCAGTATATGAAGTGCTTTCTTTTTCTTTCCTTCTACGGCCTTGATAATGCCAGGCTTTGCTGTTTGCGGATTTATTCTTTGCTGGATGTCTTGGCTTGTGAAATCAACGTTTAAAGATAAAGGTGAATTTGCAAGAAATAAGGTCAGTTTATCATCCTTAAACCCAAGAAAAAATCCATTATCAGGTGCGGTGGTTACAAGGGTATAAGCTATATTTTCACCTTCGAGCAAATCAGCTAAAAATTGCTGTTGAGCCTTTGTGGTTGTATAGATGGTTATCATGATTATTTTTTGGCTCTGGGGTGGGTTTGGTCGTAGATGTCAGATAAGTGTTGAAAATCTAAGTGCGTATAAATCTGTGTTGTCGAAATATCACTGTGGCCTAGTAATTTTTGTACGGCAACAAGATCTTTAGATGATTCAAGTAAATGGCTGGCAAAAGCATGGCGCAGCATATGTGGATGAATATGCCTATCAGCGTAATATTGTGCAAATTTTTCAAATCGTTTTTGTACCGTTCTAGGCGATATGCTTGGGGCTGATTTTCCTGGGAAAAGGCATTCATTTTGTAAAGCAAGCAATTGTCTTTTGGTAAGCCATTGTTGAATGGCGTTTATTGCATGGGAACCAATAGGTACAATTCGATCTTTATTGCCTTTTCCTGTAACATGAATAATACCTTGGCTAAAATCGATGTCTTGAAGCTTGATATTCACAAGTTCACTTAGGCGTAAACCGCTACCATAAATGAGCTCTAACATGGCAAGATCACGTATTAATAGCGTGTCATCTGTTTTTATATTTAAGGCCTGTTGCATTTGATCAACATCAAGTGTTTTAGGCAGTTTTTTTGCAGCCTTAGGGGCCTTAATGCCATAGGCTGGGCTATGTGGTATTTTCTCAAGTACAACAAGGTGGTTGAAAAACGACTTTGCAGCACTTAAGCTGCGCTGGATTGTTTTTGGAGACAGATTTTTACTGTGTAAACCCTTAAGCCAGCTTTTAATATGCAGGTTTTGTATTGTTTGAAAAGACAGGTTGTTTTTCTTGCAGTAGTCTATGAGTTTATCAAGGTCTCGTTTGTAGTTATCAATGGTATGGTCTGAATAATTTTTTTGCTGCTTAAGATAAAGTAGGAAACTATTGATCTCATTTTGCATCAGTTATGATTGTACATTTAAAAAGTCTTTAGTTGAAGTATATACCCATCACAAACCATTTTACAGTATTTCTGTAGTATTCCTTGCTTTGCATTTTATCAGTGACTTTGATAGAGGTGGTAATGTACAATTCAATGACTTGAATACGTTATACCACTTAATATGATGAAAACAGCGATCTTATTTATTAACGGCGAGGTTAATATAGCTTTTTGCCAAAACTATATTCTAAAGCATTACCCGGGTTTGCCGCTTTATTGTGCAGATGGCGCTTATGATAAAGTAGTGGGTTCTTTGCTTGATAAATACATTGAAAAGGTAATCGGAGATGGAGACTCTATTGATAATGCGAATTTACATCACCATGATTATATTTTAATACCGGATCAATATGCAACGGACTTTGAGAAAGCATTGTCGTTTTTGCACCAGTCAGGCTATCAAAATCTCATTGTTTTTGGTGCAGCAGGTGGCGAGCTTGATCACTGTTTTGCTAACATTTCTTCTGCATTAAAGCTTAATAATCAACTGAATTTGACATTTGTGGATGCATATAGTTATGCTTTTTTTCTCAATCCGCAGACAAAGCTTTCTCATGTAAAGGGGAAAATGATTTCAATTATGCCGTTGTGGACGTTGGATAAAATTACTTTGACAGGATGTCGCTACAACTTATCAAATCAAAACTTGTCTTTTGGGGAGAGTGTCGGTATCCGAAACCATGCAATAGCAGCTGAGGTATGTATTAATTATGAAAGCGGGAATGGGTTAGTATTTGTGTCACATAATAATTATCATGGGTATGAAAAATAGTCATTTCTTAAGGTTTTTTTAAGTTTCATCAGTAATAGTGATGATGCTGGCTGATGCGGTTACTTTTCTTCTCAACTGTTTATCAAATCAAATTAGCCAGCAGAAGTGGTATATTGCAATTGCAGCATTTTTTTTTTGTGGTACTATAATGGAACTTCGAGGAAAAGGAGTGGAAAATGTATACGCTTTATCATAATCCACGTTGTAGTAAATCACGTGCAGCACTTGAGTATCTGCAGCATAATAATATTGATGTTAAAGTGCATGAATATTTAAAATCACCTTTGACACATGATGAGCTATTAAGGCTATATCAAAAGCTTAATCAGCCCATTGTGCAGATGATTAGAATAAACGATGATGCGTTTAAAGCGATGGGGTTGAAACTTGATACACTGGGTGTTGATCAAGGAGTAGAGATTTTATGTGATAACCCAGTATTATTGCAACGCCCCATTTTGGAAGGCGGTAATTTTGCTGTTATTGGTCGACCATTGGAAAATATTATTGAAGCATTAAACCTGTCAAAGGGTTGAGTTTATATCCTACAGCATGTAAGATATTTCTTAGGTAAATTCAGAGATTTGCTATTTTGATTTAACAGTGGGCTTGAGATAATGAACTGGCAAGGCAGGAAGCCTAAACTCAAAAAAGACACTCCCCCTTGTTATGAAGAGTTTATTACATGGATGTTAACCAGTTTTAAGTTCAAGGTTTTAACATGTTTACAATATAATAGGCTTGTCTATTAGGTTTTTCTGTTTTATCCTTTGGCAAAAATTCAGTGGTTTTGACATGCCGAAATCTTCACCAAAATTTTCCATGTTAGTTGCGCCTATTTTAAGTATGGCTATTTTAACCGTAGGTAATACTTTTTATACAACCTATACAACGATAGAATTATCTCATATGGGGGCGTCAAACTGGGTTGTTGGTATCGTATCATCAGCGTATTTTGCTGGAATGATGTTTGGCTCTTACTTTACACAGAAATTAATTTTAAGAATTGGCTATATTCGTGGCTATGTTTTATTTGCAAGTGTTATGGCTGTCGGTTCCATGTTGCAAGGTGTGATTTATTCGCCACTTGCATGGGCAGGTTTTCGGTTTATCTGTGGGTATTCATTAGCAGGATTATTCATTGTGGTTGAAAGCTGGTGTTTGGAAGGTGCAGGCTCAGAATACAAGGGACGAGTACTTTCTATTTATCTTCTAATTTATTACTTTTTTCAAGCCTCTGGTCAATTCATGTTAAACATTGAATTTGCAAGTGTTTTACTGGCTTTTTGTATTATTTCAATGCTGGCGTCAATTTCGATTATCCCTGTGAGTATTACACGTTTTGAAATGCCAAAGCAGGAAAAGACTGAATTACTATCACCATTTGTATTGTTTAAAAAAGCGCCATTGGGTATTTGGGCAGCATTTTCATCTGGTGTGATATTAGGGTGTATTTATACGATTTATCCGCTTTTTTTAAAACAGGCAAATTACCCAAAAGAAGCCGTTGCATCGATGATGTTTGCGATTATTCTAGGTGGTGTTATTTTGCAAGTCCCAATCGGTAAGCTTTCAGATTTTAATGATCGCCGTAAAGTATTGCTTGGTGTTTTAATCAGTGCATTAGTTATTTCGATTTTAATCGGTATATTGCCTCACGCTTTTTGGCAGATGATGATTTTTTCATTTATTTTAGGTGGTTTGACTTTTACGATTTATCCTATTTCAATCAGTTATTCAAGTGACTACCTAGATGCAAGCCAGCTTGTCGGGATATTGGGATTATTAGCCTTATCCTATGGTATTGGTTCAATGATAGGTCCTGTGCTTGTGACCTGGTTTATGTCAATTTTTGGCCCTTATGGGTTCTTTACTTTTATTGGTTTGGTATGTGTCTTTTTAATCATCTACACAGCATGGCGATTATACGCCAATGTGAAAGTGGTGAAAGAAGAAGACAAGGTTCAGTTTCAAAGCGTTGCACCAGAAGCTTCTGTTGCGACAGAAGTGGTATATGAGCAACAGCTTATTGAGGAAAAAATCAGTACGGAAGAAGTACAAAATAAGCACTAGAGCTCCAGGTCGTTGAGTACTAAGTAACCGTGTTGTTACTTATGCACTAATGGCACTAAGTTAAGCCGCATTTTTGTATAAACCTCGAGCTTTTTTTAGTGGAGGATATGCCTTTGTTCTGCGTTTTCTGCACCGAGGCTCTTTGCGTCCTGTTCTGTTGGCGACCTGTTTATGGACAATGATTTTAAACAGTTGTCTGAGTATTTCCGGATCGTCTTTGCAGAGTAAATCAGTCTGTGAAAATATCCGTATACTTTGTAATGTAAGCTTAAAACTTAAACTACAAGGCAAACGATCGTGCGCCAGTGCAGCTTGAGCCATAACCCTTCGTATGAGATTATAT
>NZ_QLIT01000099.1 GCF_003574485.1 Facilibium subflavum | reverse complement strand
AAACACTCAAAGCTAAGCTAAGAGGGCATTTTGAATACTATGGCGTGAGCGGGAATTTCCCAGCGATCGCAAGTTATTACTCAATTGCCAAGAGGCTGGCAAAGAAATGGTTAAATCGAAGAAGCCAAAAGCGGAAATTAAGTTGGGAGAAGTTCAACAAATATATTGAACGCTATCCACTACCGCAACCACGGATAACACATGATTTTTATACTTTAACAGGTTCAGTGAGTTAAATTGAAGAGCCGTATGTGGGAAATCTACAAGTACGGTTCTGTGAGGGGCATCATGCTTTCTCACATTATGTTTAAAATTTAAATTATAAATAGGAGAAACAGAGATGTCTACTCGACAAATAAAACCAATTTATTTCGTCATAAGTAGTCTAGGTTTTTATTCGCTTGCCTTCTCACATGGGTACATAGATAACCCGGCATCAAGAGCTTATTTATGCAAACTTGGCACTAATCAAAATTGTGGCGCTGTTGCTTATGAGCCACAATCTCTAGAAGCGCCTTCAGCGTCATTTATCAATGGCTTATTGGATGGGAAGATGGGCAGTGTTGGTATTTCCAGATTTTCTGAGCTTGACGCACAAACACGTAATCGCTGGCATAAGCATACGGTATCTCCAGGGAGTTTGGATTTAACCTGGGTGTTCACAGCAAATCATCGTTCTCGTTATTTTAAGTTTTACATTACTAAACAAGATTGGGATCCTAATGCGCCTTTAACGTTATCAGAATTTGATACGACACCTTTATCTTGTGCGAATCCAACGCCTGACTGGCAACCACCACAGCAGCCGCCTTCCAGTGGATTAACTTTTACTTGCCAGCTTCCTAAGCGTACTGGCTATCAAGTCATTATGGCAGTGTGGAAAGTGGATGATACGACAAATAGTTTTTACAATCTCATTGATGTTCAATTTCCTGATGATCAACCCTATCCTGTTGATTATTATACCTCCTCTATTGGCGCGATTCAGGCATCAGCTGATCTTAACCCAGGCGATAAGGTTCTATTAATGACATTAACAAAAGATGGAAGCTCAATGTTAACACCACTTATAACAATTGATAACGAAGCTGGGGCTCAGGCAGCAAACTGGTCTTATAATGCAGCAAAAGCGATTAATGATCATTTTAATGGTGTGCTTAAAGCAGGTGTTAAAGATGCAAATAATGTGATTACACCAAACTATGGTAATAATACGATTTACCGCCATGAAAGCAGTAGTTATACAACAGCTGAGATTAAAATCAAGACAGAAGATAGTACAGATCAGACATTAGCAAAAATAAGCAATTTACACAGCGAATACACAGTTGATAATAATAAGACAACGATTACTTTTAATATCGAGTCTGACCATGATCAGCCAGTTACCACAACAGTGAGTCTTGTTGGATCAGATGGTGATCAGGTTGGCCAATATACCATCAATACAAAAGCCTATGAAACAACACATGTTTCGCTGCCAGTAGAGAATGTTTCAGCCGGTAAATATACATTAACGGTTATTCATCACGCACAAAACCAGCCAACCCAGCAAGAAAGCCATATAATTAATCTAATCAGTAGCAGCACAACCCAAAAAGTAAATGTAACCTTATATGGAACAGTTAATTATTACCAGGCATCTGATATTGCAGCACATGCGCAATCAATTACCGCCAGAACATGGTACACCACCTATGCTTTAGGTAATCGAAACTTATCTGAGAACCCCATAATTGTGAGTCCTTGGAATAATGGATGGAATACATTAAAAGCGGTTGTGTGTCCGATTCCTGCACATAATGTAACAAGTGTTTATTATGTGGTATCTGGCTCTAATGATAAGGTTAGTTGTCAAATCAATACATAATTGGCCGCTGAGGTTACTTGTGCTTATTTTTTCAAGAATATCTTCATTTATGTTGAGAAGCTTTATATAGACGTTGTGATAAAAAGTGAATCGTTTGTGACTTCCAGCCAGTGCAAATATGCTATTGATTTTCTGCTACGAAATTGATTTCATCAGGCGTAATGCGCATCTGATCACATTCTCTTAGATTAAATAAATCAGCATCCATCAAGTGTGATGGTACGATATTGCCTAAAGCGCTAAAGATATTAACGGGTATTTTAGGGTTTTCTTTTGCCAGCTCACTTAGTAATTGTTTGACGCGTTGGCGTTTTAAATTAGCTTGGCTGCCACATAAATTACATGGAATGATTGGGAAGTTTTGCTGGTTGGCAAATTTTTCAATATCTTTTTCCTGGCAGTAGATAAGTGGTCGTATGACGACGTTTTGCTTATCTTCTGTCAAAAGCTTCGGTGGCATTGATTTTATTTTTCCCTGGTAAAACATCGACATTAACACTGACTCGATCACATCGTCACGATGGTGGCCTAGCATGATTTTATCGATGTTATTTTCGCGTGCAAACCGGTAGATATTGCCACGGCGAAGTCTCGAGCAAAGTGAGCAATACGTTTTATTCGCTGGAACTTTATCAACAACAACCGAATAAGTATCACGTTTTTCAATAATATAAGGGATATTATGTGTTTGAAGGTAGTCACGCATCGCAGAGTCATCAAAACCAGGCTGGTTTTGATCGAGTGTATAAGCAAGAATATCGATATCATAAACACCTTCTAAAACCAATTGATGCATGATTTTAAGAAGGCTAAATGAATCTTTCCCGCCAGATAAACAAATCATGACCTTATCGTGTTTTTGCAACATTTTAAAATCAGCAATTGCCTTGGTGATGTTAAAGACAAGCTTTTTTTCTATCTGAGTCGCCATGGTTTAACGTGCCTTTTTAAACAGACGTTCTTTCTCACGTTGCCAGTCTTTTTCTTTGGAAGCCTGACGCTTATCATATAACTTTTTACCCTTGGCAACAGCGATTTCAAGTTTGACACGGTGGCCTTTCCAATACATGGACAAAGGCACGATGGCATAGCCTTGTTGTTCAACTTTGCCTAATAATTTATTGATTTCACGCCTGTTAAGCAAAAGCTTTCTTGTTGCAGATGGTTCAGGTACAACATGTGTTGAGGCAGAATGCAAAGGGGTGATAAGCGCATTAAATAGCCAGGCTTCACCTTTTTTGATGTAAACATGACTGTCAGACAGCTGTACACGTCCGGCTCGAATGCTTTTAATTTCCCAGCCATCTAATACGATACCAGCTTCAAACCTATCTTCAATCAGGTACTCATGAAAGGCCTTTTTGTTTTGTGCAATCGTTTGACTGTTGGCTTTTGATTTACTTTTTGTTTTAGCCATTATTTTGCAAATTTATATATTAGCGTTACAATAGCCAAGATTTTAACACGAACTGCTAAGATAAGAGAAATAATATGACAACAATTCATCGCACAGCACTTATTGAATATCGTGCTGATCAGATGTATGCGCTTGTAAATGATATCGACGCTTACCCGGAATTTTTGCCGATGTGCCAGTCTGTAGAGGTTTTAAACCACACCAGGACAGAGGCTGAAGCCATATTGAAAATTGCAAAAGGTGGGATAAAAATTGACTTTGGCACACGCAATGAGATGGTGCCAGATGAACAGATTAAGATTCGCTTAATGAAAGGGCCATTTAAGCGCTTAACAGGTTTGTGGCAGTTTACGCCATTAAAAGATGGTGCAGCCTGCAAAATTTCTTTAGATTTAGAGTTTGAATTTTCAAATCGCCTTTTGGCCATGGCGTTGGGGGTCGTATTTAACAGCTTAGCCAATACAATGCTTGATGCCTTTTGTAAACGCGCTGAAGTGGTTTATGGAGATGGGGCATGATTATTCGTGTGGTTTATACAGCCAAAGATAAGCAAAAGCAATATAGGCTTGAATTTGATAAATCCCCATCAATAAAACAGGCAATTGAGGAAAGTGGGGTATTACAGGATTTTCCTGAGATCGATTTACATCGGCAAAAAATTGGTATTTTTGGTGAGATTATGGATTTATCAGATAAAGTCGATGATAATGATCGCATTGAAATTTATCGTGATTTAACGATTGACCCAAAAGATGCCAGGCGACTTCGCGCGGAGCATAAGCGACAAAAACAGGGAATTAAATTATTTGGAGCATAGTGTAATGATTTGGAAAACAAAAGCAAATCCTGAAGTTTTAAACAAACGCTCAGAAAACACCTTGGCTGAGTATTTAGATATCACCTTCACCGAAGTGGGTGAAGATTATGTATTAGCGGAAATGCCAGTGTTACAAAAGCATAAACAACCCATTGGTATTATGAATGGCGGGGTGTCCTGTGTGATTGCTGAAACCGTTGGCAGTACCGCAGCTAACTATGCCGTGGATTTAACAAAACAGTATTGTGTGGGATTGGATATTAATACCAATCATCTACGACCGGTGTCATCGGGTGTGTTAACAGCCAAAGCTTTCCCGTTTCATATTGGTAAGACGACTCAGGTATGGTCAATTGAGATTAGAAATGATGCCGATAAACTGGTATCAATTAACCGTTTAACGCTTGCGGTTAAAGATCATTAATTTAAGGTTGATTTACTTGCAAAATCATAATAGCTCATCAATCAGCTGGCAGGATTCTGGTGAACCCTATTCGACAGAGTTTAATGATATTTATTTCTCTAAAGATAATGGGCTTAAAGAAAGCCAATACATATTTTTACAGCACAACAATTTAGCCGCGCGTTTTAAAGACCTTAAGGCCGGAGCACATTTTTGTATTGCTGAAACCGGGTTTGGTACGGGGCTGAATTTCCTGGCAACCTGGCAGCTTTGGCAGCAAACAGCCGATCAACATGCTTGTTTACACTATATCAGTAGCGAAAAATACCCTTTAAATTATCAGGATATTAAAAAAGCCTTGGCCTTATGGCCAGAATTAAACACACTTGCTAAACAACTTATTTTACATTATCCCAAAAGCTTTTATCCAGGATTTATCGATTTACAAGTATCAGAAAATGTTTCATTAACATTGCTTATTGGTGATTCTTACGAATCTTACCGTCAGCTTGAAGCTTCGGTTGATGCCTGGTTTTTAGATGGATTTGCCCCGTCAAAAAACCCACAAATGTGGCACGATCAGTTATTCAAGGAAATCTACCGTTTAAGTCATAGCCAAACAACGCTGGCAACATTTACCGCGGCAAGCCAGGTGCGAAAGTCTTTGCAGAATGCGGGGTTTATTGTAAAAAAAGACAAAGGTTATGGGTATAAGCGTGAAATGATTTATGCGATGGTAGCAGATGCGGATAAATCTGCACAAAGTCATTGCCAAGCTTATCTCTCAACACCTAAGTTTAAGGCTGATAGATGTGATCGTATTGCCGTAATTGGGGCAGGGCTTGCCGGCTGTGCGATCGCTTATACACTTAACAAAGCAGGATTTAGCGTTGATCTTTATGAAAAAAATAGACAACCGGCACATGAGGCCTCTGGTAATCCTTATGGTATCCTAAAGCCTTATATTACCGCAGATGGTAACCTTTCAGATCAGTTTCACAGCCAAGGATTTTTAGCAACCTGGCATTTTATCAATCAATATGCAGATCAAGTTGACTTCAAGGCGTGTGGTGCGTTGGAGTTATTAACCGATGATAAGGCACAACGCCGCTATCAAAGGATTTTTGAAAAACGCATATTTGCATCACAACTCGCACGACTTATTGATGCGCAGAAGGCATCAAAGATCTCTGGTGTGACAATCAAAACACAAGCGGTTTATTATCCCATGGCCATGATGGTGAATCCAGCTTCTTTGTGTCGATGTTTTTTAAACAAAGCAAATCAAACAAATACCTATTATGCGCATAAGCTGATTGCACTTAATAGAGAAGCTGGGCAATGGCGATTAACACTTCAGCATAAAGCAACACAAATAGACAAAAGCTATCACTGTGTGATTATTGCCGGGGGCGTTGAGCTTATGCAAAATTTGCCTTTGCTAGAAGAAATACCCATATATCCATCATTAGGGCAGTTATCGATGATTAAACCAGGTATGGATAATAAAACCATTTTATTGGATAAGGGTTATATATTACCGCAAGCAAATAACATGCAAATCATTGGTGCAAGTTTTCGTGATAATAATGATTTATCCGATGATATCCGCCTGGAGGATCATTTAAGCAACCTTGCACAAATTGCGGCAATTGGTGATGTAAGTTTTGATAATATTATGACAGGCAGGGTATCTATGCGAGCGGTGAGCTCGGATCACTTGCCTTTGGTAGGTCCTGTGGCAGATTATAAGAATTTTCATAAGCAATTTGCGGCACCTTTAGCTAAGGGTTATAAGCATCAATGGCTTGATGAAACCGATTATTCCCCTGGTTTATATATATCAACGGGGTTTGGCTCAAAGGGAATGTGTTCAGCTTTGATTGCGGCCAGAAATTTAACAAAGATGTTAATAGCACCAAATCATTTGTCTGTGCCACGTGGCGTTTTTGAAGGTATTCACCCGCTTCGGTTTTGGGTAAGAAATTTTAAACGGGGAAAGTGTTAGAAGTTCCTGTTAGGGCATTGGATTATCCTGGCTAAAAGTGCCCAGGTGTATTAGACCACAACAAGCTTTGATATTTATTGATCTGCAGAGTGATCAGAAACAAGGCTGTTATTTAAGCTATTTACTTTTGCTTCAAAAGGCATTTCAAGGTTATTGAGGCCAGAAAAGAAATCATCCATAAGTTGCTCATGTTGTTTTATTTCTTTCTCATATTGTTCAATTAAACCATGGAATTTTTCTTGATCCTTCTGTGGTAAAATATCACTGAGGCTTTTTGTAAAATCCAGCTCTTTAGCCATGATTTTGTTTAGTGCACTGACATGATTTCCATGGCTTAGCGGTTTTTTACATAGTGCATCAAGGTGCTGATCAATGGGCAAGAGTGTTAAGCAATCTCTCAACGCTAATGGTTTGTCAGCTAAAATATGTAAAACATTTCCTTCAAGACATGCTTTCTCCGTTACTAACTGATAGCATTCATTTTCTGGCAAACTCTGTAATATCTGCAATAATACTGAGGGGTTTTCTTCTGCTAATAGATGTAGCACCGTTTCGTGTTGCTTATTTTCCTGGTTGATAAGCTTTAGTTTTTGATCAAGGTTTTGGTTTGTTATCCATTCAATGACAAGGCTTGCTTTATCACTCATCGCCAAATGGTGCAGCATAGTATCACCATCATGGCCAGGTGTTGTCATGATTTCAAGCCTGCCCTGTGGTGAAAATTGAGCGAAAATTTCCATAAAAGCTGTAAAACGTTTCTCACCATCGAGGTCGTACTTAGAAGGCATCATATGATCAATGACGTTATAATCCAGTTTATCTTTTATTACCATTGCTTTGGTTAATATATCTTCATCCTTTATTTTTAATAAAAAGGTTTTTAGCGTTTCAGGGTGTTCGTAAGCAAGACTTGTTAAAATAAATGGGTCTGTATTAATTAAGTATTTAAGAACCTCTTTATTGACTGATTGTTCGGGTTTATCACATTTCCCTAAGGCTTTTATTGCCTGCTTTAAAAGATTAACATCAGGTTTTTCATCCTTTATTGGCACAGAATATCCATATTCAACCATTAAACCAATCGCCTCATTAAATGACACTGGCTCAAGCTTGCTCAAAGCATTTTCAAAGCTTTTTTGATCCAGCGCATCATACGCTCTTAATACCAGGCATTTTTCTATTGTATCAGCTTTAATAGCGTTATTTATGTTAAATTGCGATAAAACACGTTCAATAATAGCATTTTTGGTTCTCTCATCTAACCCTGACTTAATCATTTCCGATGTAAGTGTTTTTTTGGTGAGTGGAGAGGTGGATTTCTCGGCCAGATATCGTCGTGAATCTGTATCAAAATATAATCCATTTTCACCTTGAATACTGATAATATTTGTATTTACAGGACTTAGATTGTTATATGATATAGCATCCCTCTGCTGTTCTTTTAGCTCCAAGCTCAGTAAATAATCCAAGCTGGCTTTTTGTTCATCAGATAAACTTTCAATTTTGTTATCTGTAGCAGCCTTTGGCATTATTCTTTCTAACAATGCTTTTTTTATCTCAAGATAAGTGCTTCCATTTGGTAGTTGTATTGGCATTTTTAGACCTTAAAGTGTTTGTTATTTAGTGTGATATTGTAAGCTAATAATGCGTAGATAATACCGTGAAACTACTTAATAACAGAAGTTACGCACTCTCACAAACTTTGTAGTTTAGATAGGTTTTTACATCAGGCTCTAACCGCTATTGGTCAAGAAGAATCTTTGCAAGAATAACAGCCTAGAGCTTTATGTGTCTACTAACCCCGTCATTGTCGCTTGGCGACAATCCACGTGATAATTGTTAGTCACTAAAGGCAGTAATGGCCAAAACTACAGGTTTAAAGACTTCTGCATTGGACAGTGCGTAACGCCAGTTAATAACAGAGACCTGTCCCATAATTGTAGAAGGCTGAGATTGTCCACTTAGGTGTTACTAGGGCTAGCGCTGGAATCATTAGCTTTTTTATCGCCAAGCTCGACTAATTTTTGGAAAATGTAAGGGCTAAGTGTAGGTTTGTTGGTATCATAAAAGTAGCTTAAATCTAGGTTGTTGCTACAATCATTTTTATTTTCATAATACGTTTGTACGATATAGAACTCTATAAACTGTTTTAAGTTTTCTTTTGATTGGAAGCTGAATTGGCCTGTATTAGGATCAAAAAACTCGAATCTTCCTTTAGAAAAATCCACAAGGACACCACAGCTATGTCCTAAACCATCCTTGTCGTTTTGCGTTTTTCCTGTGTTATCGACTCCCATTAACGCTGCTCCCCCTTTCAGCCAGTCTTTTGTGGTTAAATCAACTTTAGTGAGTACTGGCTCTTTAGGATGAATTTTTTCTGATTTTAAATATAACAATGGGTTGCTAGCGTGATCTTCAACAGCCCACTGAAACCAGTCTCTATGCTCTGGGTTTTTCCAGTCAATCTTAAAATCAGTATCTTTTAACTTTGCCTCAATCCACTTTATTGTTATTGGAGAGCAGATGCCATTTTTAACATTTTTGGTTCTGAAATCACCGATGATTGTGGACTGTTGAAATACAAAATCCAGCTTGCCTTCAAACATTTTTTCAGCATGCTTAAGTGCGTAATTCTCAAGTATATTAAAAAACGCTTTTGTTGTTTGGTAATTTAGTGGATCATTTTCTTTAATGTCTAAACCAGCTAATTCCTCTAGGAATTGATTTCGTATTTCCTTAGGGAGCTTTTTAAATGGAGAGTTTTTAATTGCTTTATAAATAGTGTCGTAGTCAGGTACTTCTTCTGGTAAATTAACAAACAAGTTAGAAAATTTTTGAATTAGTTTATGGTGTTTATACCCCTGGCTTATTATGTTTCTAAGTTTTTTGACCATACTATATTCTAGATGATCCTCTTCTTTAAAGTCTAAACCATCTACTTTCCAGCTGATTTCCTTTTTAATATACTTAGGCAAGTGGTTTAGCTGCTTTTTAAAAATGCCTAGAAGCGCGTCATAGGTCTGTAGATTCTCAGGAATGTCAATCCCAAATTTATTTGACATTTGATTAAGTAGTTGTCTTATGTTTTGATTAGGCATTTTTTTGCTGAAGTAATAAATAATTTTATGATAATTTTAACCACTTTTTTAATATAAAAAACACAGTAAAACCACGATAAATATTGATAAACAAAAGATTGTATTTGTTTTTAGGAGATCAGGTAATCCTCTAAATCATCATTAATCTCTGTTTCAGAAATAGCAATACCTTGGGCCGAAGCCTGGGCTTTGTGGACAGCCTTTTTATCATGACAGATTAGATAATGCCACTTGGGTAAAGGCTTTCCTTGATAAAGCCGTTTGTAAGCGCAGGTTTCTGGTAGCCAGTGTTGAGCCTGTTCTAATTTATCATAGGTTAGCTGCATGCAATCTGGGACGTGTTGTTTGCGGTTTTTATAGTCTTTACACAGGCAGCTTTGGCAATCAAGAAGCCTGCAAGCAACTTTGGTGTAATGGATTTCACCGGTGTCATCATCTTGTAATTTATGCAAACAGCAAAGCCCACAACCATCACATAGGGCTTCCCACTGTGATGGGCTCATATCTTTTAAATGGGTGCTCTGCCAAAAGGGTGGGGTTGCCTTCGTCATAAGCGCTAAGAAGTCCGTTCAACAGCAAGTTGGCAAAGCGCGATTAATGCTTTTTTATAGTCGTTATCTATGAAGTTCGCAATTGCTGTTTTTGCAAGGCTTGCTTCATCATGTGCTTTTTGTATCGCATAAGCAATGCCACCACAGTCTTTGACGATTTTAACGATCTGATCCATTTGAGGGTGGTTTCCTTTTTCAATGGCCTCGGTGATTAAGGCTTTTTGATTTTTATTTGTATTTTGCAAGGCATAAATAACCGGCAGTGTGGTTTTGCCTTCAGCTAAATCATCACCCATGTTTTTGCCCATGCTTTGGCTGTCAGAAATATAATCTAAAACATCATCGGCAATTTGAAAAGCATTACCAAGATGGATCCCATATTGGCGTAAGGCTTGGGCTTGTTCATTATCTGCACCGGCAATGATAGAAGCCACATCACAAGCAGCTTCAAACAGTTTGGCTGTTTTGCAATAAATCACCTGCATGTATTGGGCTTCAGTAATTTCAGGATTATTACAATTTAAAAGCTGTAATACTTCGCCTTCAGCAATTTTATTGGTGGCATCTGCCATTATTTGCATGATAGGCATTTGATCAAGCTCAACCATCATCTGAAAGGCGCGAGAATATAAAAAATCGCCAGTTAAAACAGATGCAGCATTACCAAAGACATTATTGGCTGTTTTTTTGCCACGCCTTAATGCTGAGTCGTCAACGACATCATCATGCAGCAAGGTTGCCGTATGGATAAATTCAATGATGGCTGCCGCCTTAAAATGCCGATTTTTTTGATAGCCTAAGGCCTTGGCACAAAGCATCAAAAGTAAAGGGCGCAAGCGTTTACCGCCACTGTGAATAATGTAGTGACTGATTTGATTGATTAAAACGACATCTGAGGCAAGTTGTGCAATGATAAAATCATCATTTTTTTTGATGTCATCATGTAATAATTGTTTAATCTCGTTTAGTGTCATTAGAGTATCGATTTATATACATAACTGACGAGCATAGTTAAACTGTGTGTTTGCGTCAAGTAATTTATTTTGATGCAACAAGGTCGAGCATTACAATACTTTTTCGTTAAAGCGAAAGGGTTTATACAATCAGTGGTTTCCCTATGTTTGTATATAATAATATGATCTATGCTTTATGGGTGATTATAGAGAAATCAAAGGATAGTGCAATGAATACAGGGAATTATACAGAATTTGATCATGAAGGATTTAATCAACTGCAACAGGCAACAAAAAACAGAAGAATATCAGAGCTTGTATTTTCTGGTGGTGGGGTTCGTGGTGCAAGTTATGTCGGAGTCTACCAAGCACTTTATGAGGCAGGTTTATTTGAAGGTATAAACACAATTTCTGGTTCATCGATTGGTGCTTTAAGCGCGGGATTTATTGCAACCGGGATGAAGCCAGATCAATTTCAACAAGCAGCTATGCAGATGAACGAAAGCTTATTAGGGGGGCGATCTAGCTTTTTTTCGATTGCAAGAACAGGGCAGCCAATGCTTGATTTTTGTCGTCAGAAAATCAGACAAAATATACAGAATTTCTTTCAGGAAAATATTGGTGTTTTATCAGATGTGAAACTTGGCACGCGCAATATACTTTACCTTAAGCATTTATACCAAAGAAATAAAAGGTCCCAACCGATTTATTTTAAAGATTTACAACGTTTACATCGTTTGTTTCCTAAGCGCTTTAAGAAAGTTGTATTGACTGCAGTTGCTCGAGAGTGTGGTGAAGTAAAACGATTTAGCATTGAAACAACACCTTATGTTGAGATTGCCAGTGCAATTAGAGCTTCAGCCTCTTTACCTGTGATTTTGCAACCACATAATGTTAATGGTCGTGAGTATATTGATGGTGGTTATTATGAAAATATTCCTACCGAAGCATTAGAACCGGTAGAAAAGGCACATTTAGATACACACCCTAGCGTGAAAGAAAAAAGCAAGCTTAATCGTTTAATCTTCGCTTTTAGTGAAAGACAAAATGATCCTGTCCATAAAGCGCTTTATGGCAGGCAGGAGAAGTTATACGATCCAGGTATCATATCTAAGTTTATCTATAATAAGCTTGTGAGGTATTTATGTGATATAGGTGCAAGCAGAAACGGTACAGATGCTGCTGAAGAGGAATATCAGCGCTTGCGTGGAAAATATGCCTTACAAACGATCAAGATTGATACAGGCGTTGATTCAATCGACTTTAAAAAAGGAGAAAGCCAAAAGTTACAGCTATATTTTCAAGGTTATTTTTCAACAAAGCGTTATTTGATGAATCACGGACTTGTTAAAGAATCACCACATTTTTTATTTCGTGAGTTTGCATTTGAGCTTTTTAACTCATATAGCACACAACCTTCCTGGTTTTCGCCATTTAAAACAGATCCGGCTAAAAGTCGTAAAGCGACATTGCTGTTATCTTTTTGTAACGACAGCAAGAAAAGCTTAAGCACAAAAAATATGGATTTCCTGGTTTCTAACTTTATCTATTTATGCGCGATTGACCGAAGAACAGGTGAGTTTAAAGCAAACACACGGCTTGCCAAATTATTACTAGAAAAGCTAAATCATCCAACAACAAATACGGCAATAAAGACGCAGTTTATTCGTATGTTGACAGGGAAAACTTGTCAAGGTAATGAGGTTTCTTTATTTCAATTCAATGCAACACATTTAGCGCAGTTTATTAGTGGATATTCAACAAGGCGTAAAGGGAAATCTATTTTTTATGAGACATTTTTGTCAAATAAGACAGGACAGGTTCGTCGTAAGCTTTTGTCTTGTCAATCTATCTGAAGCTTTACAAGCATTTTTTTGTTAAATCGCAATCACTAACCAGGTAGTTTCCCGCTTTAGCGAATAATTAAAAGTTATTATTATTTTACACTTTGATGATTGCTTGTAAACCATGTCGAGGCATTTAATCAAAAAACATGCAAAATTAGTTAAAATGGAGTAACAAATATTTATGCAAAAATACGTATTAGCAGAAAACAGCTTAAGCAATATTACGGAAATAACAGCACTAATAGAAGGGAAAAAAGCATCGCGCTATTGTGTATTAATCCGTGATTCTCATGGAAAATGTATTTATGTTAGTAACAGCTGTCAAACAGTTTTAAATTTAGATGCAAAAGAAATTATCGGAAAAACGCTTGTGCAGTTTTTACCACAGGATTTGGCTGGCTGTATAAGTCATGACGATGATTTATTTAGACAAACAAGGCTGGGTCAAATTAATCACTATCCTTTTGGTGAGGGGAAAAATGCACGTCTGAGCATTGAGAAGATTCCATTTTTTAATCAGCCTAATATGCCAAAGTTGTATATTGATATATTAACGCATACCGCAGATATGACACCTTCATCTGAAAGTCATCTATTGGCAGATGCTTATCTTACTTGTATAGATGAGCTAAATAGTAAGGCGCAGACAATGAGTAAGGGTGCACAACCCAAGGCAGCGCCTCTTTTGAGTTTATATTATAGTTTACATAGTGCGTATCAAAATAAGCAGCATGGTTATGTGAGTTGGCAAGACTTCCCGCATAAACATTTTGCCAATGCGCTAGCTGATATTAAACTTTACTGTACAACACCGTTATCACAATGTCGCACACGCATGATCTGGTATGTCTATGCCAGTATTTTATATATGCAGCTTCATGATTGTGGATTTAAGCGTTATGTGCGAGATGATGCCTGTGCGCATCTTAAGATAGAGCAGAGGCAAATACAGCTTGACTTCACATCTTCAAAGCAAGTCACCATCAGCAAGGCCTTACTCGATTTTGGTTATAGCATTGGTATTAAGCTTCAGATACAAAATAGCAAGCACGATTGGCAGTTATTATTCACTGAGATATAAAGCTTATGGGCAAAACGATAGGCGTATTCCAAGTCTGTGGGTAAATATTGATTTAATTCCCCTTCACTTGGTGAAGGGGTGGCAGCCGTAGGCTGACGGGGTAGTAAAAAAGCACAGTACGACTGCTATACTTATAGTCATCTATCATCAAAAAGCCAACTAAATATATGAAGCATTGGGGAAAACTACCTTATAACCATAATTTAAAAGCATATGCCCAGCAATTGAGAAAGGCAGGGAACTTGTCTGAAGTTTTATTATGGCAAGAGATAAAGTCCAAGAAACTTTTAGCACTTGATTTTGATCGTCAGAAAATCATCGGAAATTATATCGTTGACTTTTATTGTAAGTCCTTGGGCGTAGTTATTGAAATAGATGGGGGAAGTCATGACTTTAAGGTTGAATATGATATGGAGCGAGAAGCCTATTTACAAGGATTTGATTTATTGGTTATCCACATTCTGGATATTGATATTAAGCAGAATTTGGCAGGTGTTCTGATGCATATTCATCAAAGGCTGCGCGATCGGATGATGCAAATGCAAGTAAAATGACTACCCCGCCTCGCAGGCTCGGCACCCCTTCACCAAGTGAAGGGGAATTTACTGTCGTCGTCCTTGCTTGGCGGCGATCCACGTGATAATCGTTGGTAACTCAAGACAGTAATGGCCACAATGATAAGATGATAAGCGTTTTGTTAAACTCTGCAATATCATATAAAACTGGACTAAATACGATTGTCGCTTTCAAAAATAACACTTGAATTTATATCAGTTGCTTTATCCTCAAAAGAAAATTCTTTTATTAATCCATTCCTCGTATTGTCGGATAAGTTGCAGGACTTCGGCCGTAATTGTCGATTTAAGCGTCTGGCAAAGCTAAAATGATCAGTCAGGTGAAAATAGTCTCTAAGTGTGCCATCAATGGTATTAAACAAACCATATGCCGTATTATGCTTTAGGGTGGATTTATCAATACAAGTGCCAAGCTCTTTTACATAGGCTTGGGAGTATATCGCCAATAATAGCTGGCTGATCTGCTTAATACATTCTTGTGATTTTGGAGCTACATCATCAAAAGATTTGATTTTGTCACTTGCCATCGCCTCATTATCAATTTTGAAATATAAATCGACCATAGCATCTTCGATAAGCTCAGTTTTATTAAGCGTTTGAATTGCCTGTAATTCTTTGATATAGGCATTGAGATGTTCAGATGTCAGTACCATGGGTTACCTCCTTTAGGTTTTGGTTATCACATTTTTTTGACATGCTTTTGTAAATATTTTTCCGTATTTTTAACGCTAGTATTAAATTTTTAATTAAATTACCGGGGTTTTACGCTTTTCTTCTTTATAGGTTTTGGGGGAATATGGATGTGTAAATTAATAGTATTTATGTTTGAAGTGACCAGGAGGACTAAGTATGCGTGATAAAAATATGATAAATAAGGATGATTCTTTTGATAAATTTAAAGAAACTGTACTTGAGATTTACGGGTTAGCCGAGAAAGGTAAATTTAAAAACTTTCTTGATCAGGTTGCTACGCTTGAGTATGAAGGAGAATTAAGGGTTGTGCTATTGAAAAAAATAGCACAAGATGAAAAGATAGAAGCGCACCTGGCAACTGAAGATAAAAAAGGTATTTTCAAAAAGCTTAAACAAGCAAGCAATGACGATACACTATCCAGTTTCCTTTCAGATCATGAATCTAACGATGATCTTCAAGAAATAGTGAACAATTATCTAAAAGGTAATACTATTGATGAGCTTTCAAAAGATATTAAAAAGACTAAATATGAAAAAATCAATGAAGAATTATTAAATAAATTTTTATATGATGGCTATAGCCGTTTAACTGAAGCAAGTAAAAATCAGGTTAATAAGTTTCTTTTTACTATTGCAAAAAAGAATATAGAGGCAATTTCACATATCTCAAAAGGGACTCAAGGCTACAATAGTCAGGCTGTTAGAGTTGCTCAAAATAGGACTTATGAAGTTTTTGATCTCACGCTGCAACGGCTTGCAGAACCATGGAGAGAAATGCATTCAAGAAGATCATACACTTTAGAAAAAATTACTTACCAACCAGAAAAAAGTGAAAGCAAAAATAAATCCTGGTCTTTTTGGGATGGTTTGGGGTATTTTTTTAAAAATCTTGTAAAAACGGGAACGTTTAAATGGAAACCTGATGACTTGAATAAGCCAAATATAACGCCGGCATCTTTAAAATTGAGTCAGGAAGGTTGTTGGTATGATCTTTCAGCATTAAAGTTTCAAAATGCGTCGGTGGCAGAAGAAGCTGAAAAAGCCATTAAACAAAATCAAGAAGCTATTAAAACGGATCAAAAAACACTAAAGCAAAATAAAAATACGCTTAATGCGATCAGTCAAGCGCATGAGGAGATAAAGCGCGATACTGAAAAAACAACAACAAAGTTGGAAGCGTGCGAGAAACTAGTTAGTGAAATACCGAAGAGTAACCCACCCTCAGCTACAGCCTTAGATCACAATGATAACAAAAGAGAAAGCTCAGATAAGTTTAATCGTATCCTTGAAAACTTAAAACAGTTTATGGATGAAAGTAATTACGACCGCATATTAAACACATTAAATGATAAAAAGAATGATTTTGAAAAAATAGCGTACTTGAATCAAAAAATTAATTGTATTTTAAAGGAGATTAACTACACGCCTGCTACAGGTGCATATAACCTTCAAAAGTTAAATTCAAATAGCCCTATAAAAAAAGCGCAAACAAAGCTGGAGGAGCAGCAAAAAATTATTAAAAAATTGTCTGATTTTGGCCAGGGGCTAAAAAGGAAAATAAATACATCACAACAAAGATCGAAGAATTTTGAGAGAGGGGTTTTTGAGAAAATAGTGAATCATAAGGAGATTAACACTTCTGTAATTTTAGAATAAACAAATAAATAGATAAATAAATGGGAGACAATTATGCCAATGAATATAGAAGAAGTGAAAGATATACTTGCTGAGAATGGTCTGAATGCAGCAAAAGATAATTATCCTGAAATGGAAGAGATGCTTACAGCAGTATTTATAAAGTATATGCAGGAAAAGTTTAATGACCGAGCAAGTTTGGAAAACAATACATCAGGCAGATTAGCTGATATTAATGCAGTTTACGATATTTGCAGCAATTGTAGTAGTAACCCCATAAATTTCAAACAAGGTGTCAGTAATTATATTGAAACCAAAATGAAGTTTGGGGTGTTTGGTAAGCGCGGAAGTAAACTTGCTAGTATGCTCAACAATTTTTTAACAAGCAAAGAGTACGATGAGTTGACAAGAGTGACAATCACAAAACTTACTAATCGTAACTTATGCCTTAGTAATGACCTAAATAAAACACAAGAAGATTTAATTAGAGTAAGCCAATTACTTGATGAAAGCACACAGCAGTTAAAAAACTCTACAGTTCATCTTGATAATTCAACAAAGGAGCACGAAAATCAAGGTAATCAGTATAAAAACCTACTAAACAGTACAAATGAAATCAAGCAAGAAGTTAGAAAAAATGAAGAAACAACAAATAAGCTTTATGATGATTTAATTAGTTTAAAGAAAACAAATGAAGAATTGCGTAATGAAAATGAAGATCTTAAGGCGCGGTTGACAGTTTACGACAATGTGAAGCTAGATGAGCTCGGGAGCTATCCATCATCTTATTCTAATAGCCCATTTGAGGCTAGAGTAAATTCTTTTGATAAGAATACTAACCTAACCCAAGAAATAAAAAATACTTGATTTAGGGCAGATGATGTAGACAAACTTTGAAGATACCATTGAGGAAATAAATAGAAATCAACAAAATCTGTTGATTTAAAGAGTTAGTGTACAAAAACCTCTGTATACAGCCCCAACTGTTGTGAGTAAGGAGTAACCTTTGCGTGGATTCCTGTTCTGGTCAACTAAAATTGGACACATGGTAATCCTTCCAAAATTTTAGAAAATGTGTAAAATTACTGTTGAGCAATTTAGTTTGTGAATACTGGATACGTGATATAATCCGTATAAACAAAACAGCTACGGGAAGTATTTTATATGGACTACCAAATCAACCCTTCAATATTATCAGCAAACCTTGCACATCTTGGCCAGGATGTAAAATCGGTGATAACTGCCGGTGCGGATAATATCCATTTTGATGTGATGGATAATCATTATGTCCCGAACCTTACTTTTGGGCCGATGCTGTTATCGGCATTAAGAAAAGATGGGATTACGGCAAATGTGGATGTGCATTTAATGGTCGAACCGGTTGATGATTTAATTAAAAGCTTTGCAAAAGCAGGTGCTTCAAGTATTGTTTTTCACCCTGAGGCGACAAAACACCTTGATCGAAGCTTAAGCCTGGTGCATTCATTTGGCATTAAGGCAGGTGTTGCATTAAACCCTGCCACGGATATCTCTGTATGCAATCATGTTATCGATAAAATAGATCGAATCCTGGTGATGACGGTGAACCCTGGCTTTGCTGGACAGCGTTTGATTGAGGGGATGTATCAAAAAATTACACAGATTTCAAATTGGATTGAATCCACAAAAAAAGATATCTTGTTAGAGGTTGATGGTGGGGTGAGTGTTGAAAACATTGCCAAATTAGCGCAATGTGGTGCACGGGCCTTTGTTGCAGGCTCCGCTATTTTTAACCAAAAAGACTATAAAAAGGCTATTGATCAGATGCGTTTGGCATTATAGCGTTCGATAAAAAACATCAACCACTTTATCCTGAAAAATACGTGCTTTATTTCGTTGATTCTCATGTAAATCATTGAGCATAATAGAGAAGCTCAGCAGGTGATTTTTTTGGCTAAGCAAATAACCTGAAAGGGTGGAGACACCATCTAATGTGCCTGTTTTGGCATGGACTTTCCCTTGCAAATGGCCACCCATGCGATATGCCAGGGTTCCATCAACCCCAGAGGTTGGAAGGTAGCTATATAGGCGTTTACCAATGTTGCTGTTATAAACATTACTTAAAAGATTGACCATAAAAAGCGGGGTGACACGATCTAGTATGGATAATCCAGAGCCATCTTTCATAACAAGCGCTTTGGTATCGGCATGGTAAGTCTTTGTCAGGATATTTTCAATGGCTTTTGTGGCCATGGTGGTTGAGCCTGCCCCATACATCACATAACCCACGGTGCGGGCAAAGCTTTCAGCATAAAGATTATCTGATTTTAACAGCATATGCGTTAACAAATCCGATAAGGGTGCTGAGCGAATTTCGGCCAGCTGATCAAGCTTTTGTTTGGGCAGGTTGCCAATGATGATGTCACCGGTATAGACAAGCCCAATTTCTTTGACGAAATCCTTAATCGTATCCAATGTCTTTAATGCAGGATTTGCAATGGCAAGACTCATGTAAAATTCGGCTTTTCTTGGCAAACAACCTGATAGATGGGTAACATTATCATCATCCATGTTGAGTGTGAATGGACAATTTTTCCGGATGTTATAAGGCTCAATGGTTGCACTGTTTTTAAAGGTAATATCACTGGTATTGGCAACTTCTTCGACTTTGGTTTTATTGCCGCTAGTATTGATTAATTTAATTACCGTGCAATTTTTATTCATATTCATGGTAGAGGCAGGTGCCGCATAGCAGTATTTTGTATCTTCATGCGACCAGCCTTCAGGAATATAGCTTCCGGTAAATTTATTAGCTACCGCAATAATATCACCATCAATTTTCTTAATGCCATTTTGCTTAATTTGTGCAATAAGATTATAAAGGCTTGAGCCTGTCAAGCTTGGGTCACCTGAGAAATCGATATACAGGTTTCCCTTAAGTGTGCCATTATTGAACTTGGATTTTTGATAGAATACACGCGTTTGAAATTGAAAATTTGCCGGCAGTGTGGCTAAGGCAGCAATGGCGGTAAATATCTTATTATTGCTTGCCGGGATAAAAAATCGATTCTGTGCATATTGATAAAGCATTTCTTTGGAATTAACACGCTGTACGGCAATACCAATGCTGGCATTGGTAAGGCGATATTTCTTTACAAGATAGCGGATTTCCTGGCGTGTCGAGTTTTCGGCTAAAGCAACGTTGCTGATCGTAAAAATAAGGGTTATCCCTATAATTACTTGTTTTGTTATCAAGCATTGCAAGCGACGGCTAAGTGGCAATAAAAGATTTGATAATTTCATTTTTTTCACGATAAGTCTTTCAATAAGGTCGACTTTTTAGCTATGTTAGTGATAATAACAAGAATCTTAATATATTGTAATGAGTTAATAGCGATTATGTATCAAGTCAGTTTACGCGATATTCAGTTATCGGTTTATTTGGGTGTTTATGACTTTGAGCAAGTAGAAAAACAGACAATTAAGGTTGATATGGATTTAAACTTTCACACGATGCCTGATGGTTGTCAAAGTGACAAGCTTGAGGATGTTATCTGTTATGCAAAACTGAATGAGGCAATGCTGACAGCTGCAGCACAAAAGCGCTATCAGCTTATCGAGCATCTGGCCTTTTCACTACTTCAGGCAATAAAAGCGCAGTTAACAATACCCGCAGATATTCGTGTCAGTGTTTATAAAAGGCCACCTTTAGATAATGTGGGTTATGCAATTTTCACAATGGAGCAGCCATGGCAGACGTCATTTTAGGTTTAGGTAGCAACCTTGGCCGTAAGCTTGATCATCTAAGTCAGGCAATTGAGCTAATCAAAGAGCATGTTGGTGTGGTAAAGCATATATCTTCTGTTTATCAAACCAAAGCACTGCTGCCAGAAGGTGCGCCAAAAGAATGGGATTTGGATTATTACAACATTGCATTGCAAGTAAAAACACATTTAACGCCTTTGGCGTTATTAGATGCATTACAGGAAATTGAGCAAAAGCTTGGTCGAGAAAAAGACCATGAATTTTGGTCGCCAAGGCAAATTGATATTGATATTTTAACATTTGATCACCAGGCCATCTCACATGAACGCTTGATTGTGCCACATGAAGGGTTGCTTAAGCGTCGTTTTGCCTTAGCGCCTTTATTAGAGATTGTGCCAAACTGGCAATATCCTGGTCAATCAATTGATTTATATAAAACGTTATATCAGATGCCACCGATTAAACTGGCACCTTTTGGTTTATCCGGCTCAAAAATCGTAGGTATTGTGAACTTGTCACTGAATTCTTTTTCAGGTGATGGGCAGCAGCCGGATTTAAAGACATTCCAAAAACAGATATTATCGATGATCGAATCAGGGTGTCAGGTGATTGATATTGGTGCAGAAAGTACCAAACCCCATGTAACACCTAAAACACCTGAAATGGTATGGCACATACTTAAACCTTATTTAAAAAGCCTTGATCAGCTGTTTAAAGAGCACACCTTTCCAACAAGAATTGATGTCAGTATTGACACCTATCATATAGCGGTGATAGAAAACGCACTACAGTTTGCGTGTGTGACGATGATCAATGATGTCTATGGTTATGATGAGGCAAAAATCGCAGCGCTTATTGGGCAAACGGATGTTAAGTATGTTTTTATGCACCAACTGGGCAAAGCTTCTGGTGAATATATACCAGCAGATGAGGATTGTCTTGAATCTATTTGTTTATATGCAAAGCGTAAAATACAAATGCTATTAGAACTTGGCGTGAAAAAAGAGCAGCTTATTTTTGATGTTGGTATTGGTTTTGGTAAACATGCATTCCAAGTCAAAAAAATATTAGAGAATATTGCTTTGATCAAAAAACATCTGAACGTGCCGATTTTAATTGGTCATTCCAGGAAAAGATCCGCATCCTTGTACACTTGTGGAGAGGCAGTGCATCAAAAGGATATTATCACAGCGATGATCAGTCGTGATTTATGTAAGCAAAAAATAGATTATATTCGCGTACATGATGTGAGTTTAGCGCTGGCAGCCAAATTCAGTTAGTTTGATGAAGCTTTATGATACACAGGTAAAGACTGGATAATTGGTCCTTGATAATTCCCGGCATCAGAGCGTTTTTTTCTTGAAGATTGATCATTAAAACGAATGGTGATATCAGATCGTTGAGTGATAAATATTGGTGTGCTGCAGATGATTCTTTGTGGCGTATTTTGGCCTTTAAAGTATAAATTCACCGCATGTCGGATTTTCCTTGGGTAACGTATATAAAAGATCGTTTGTGATGGATAAGAGGCAATTACGCTAATATCCTGCGTCATTGGCTGATCGGACTTTTTAAGTGCGCTTAGTTTTTTCATTAACGCTTCTTGTGATATCGGTGTGCTGACGACATTTTGCTCTTGATAGAACGTCATATGCGTTATCTGATCATCATCAATATAGCTTATCATTCGATTAAGCATCTTCCAGTTTATCCGGCTGTGAAAACGCGCTTTTTTAAAAGTGTTTAGGTGATGAACAGAGCCGTTGTATAGTGCCTTGACTTCTGTAATGGCCTGGTGGATTTTATATTTGGCCTGGTTGATTTGTTCAATTAAATCACCGACATTTTTGGCAATATCTATTGGTATAAATACATAACCGATAAGTGTTACCGTATCTCCCCCTGCTAAATCATCGGTATTCATATAGGAAAAGGCTGCATCAATAACGGTGGGTAAGCTTAGTCTTTCTGGTTCTGGATGTGTGGTATTTTCGGTGTAAAAAAAATTAAATGCCGCCTTATTGTTTAATGTCTGTGCTGATAGTAGCTGTTGTATGCTTGTGGTAGCTTTATCAATTTCAGCAATAGATTGCTGTATTTTGTTCTCGCACTTTTTTAATTTAAATGATTTGTGTTGATCAGTGTCCATATAGCTTCTTAAAAAGAGGTAATAACACCAAATCATTGTAGCTGGAAAAGATGAATATGCAAGTGCTTTATGTTTTCTTATTTTGATTCAATACGGATATCCAACACTGTTTTAGTATTCCCTAAATTATTCAAGTCATAAGTGCATCAACGTCATCGCCGCCAAGCGACGATGACGCACTTCTCGTAATCACCACGCTTACCAAGCATTGAGACAGGACTTGCATATAACTCAAGGAATTAGTGGAGACATATCGATTAAGTGTCATCGTTTTCATAAAGGCTTTCTTGCGCAATAGTAGTCAATCTTAACAATAAAATTCCTGGAAGTGCGTAAGTTCACTTAATTATATCACGCAGCAAATGCCAGCGGGTGTCGCTGTGATATTGTTGGTTGGTTCATTTGCTGCGTTGGTGGCTTTTTTAGATGACTTGGTCCTTTTTTCATCACGATAGCTTCAGATGTTATTACTGACTTTGTATAGCGATGCGCTAGGATTTCAGCAGGAACTCTTTCTAAAAGCGTTTGCGTATAACCATAACAAGCCAGATAATTAGCGGCATAATGCGTAAAGGCATAAACATATTTAATGCCTGCGTAATAAAGATAAGCATCAGCTTGTTGTAAAAGCAGTTGGGCAAGACCTTTGCCGCGATATTTAGGGGTAACAGCAAGTGATCGCACAATTGCATAATTATCGATGATTTCAACACCGATAACACCGATAAGCTTTTGTTGATGCCAAAAGCCAAAAAATCGCTGCTCTGGGCTAAAAAAAATGTCTGCATTAAAAAAGTTCACATCAGCAAGAAGTTGTTGAATTGCAGTTTGGTGAGACTTGTTTAATACAGATATTTTCATGTTATTCTCCTGATATATTTTTATTTGAACTGTTCTTTTGCCTGTTCAGGCAGTTTTTTTAATGCATTAGAACATCGAGTGACCGTGCTAATGCTCATGCCAAGTTCTTTGGCAATTTCGCGCTGTGTGAGTTTAGAATACAGCATTAAATGTGTCAGTGATATTCGACCGGCTAATTGTACTTTTTCTTCTGATGTCAGTAAGTACTCTAAAATGGTTTCCATCTCTGTTTCTGAGGTGGTTTCAGTAAGTAGCTTAATGATTTTTTGCCAGCTATCTTTTTCGTTCATTTTATATAATTAAAAAAGCTTGTATTACTGTAACGATACAAGCTAAATAATTCATTGTCCAGTAATAAATGGAAGTTTTTTGAAGTTTGTGAATTTTTATGTACATTAACGCCTACTTCGTTTATTATGTTGTTGATTTGTTGAACAGATAAATAAGTGAATTTTAAAAAGATGAGCATAATTATTAAAACACCGCCGCAGATTGAGAAAATGCGTATTGCAGGAAGGCTTGCTGCAGAAGTATTAGATATGATCGAGCCTTATGTTGTCGCAGGTGTGACAACCGGTGAGTTAGATAAAATATGTCATGATTATATTGTTAATACACAAAATGCCATCCCAGCACCATTAAATTATCATGGTTTTCCAAAATCGATTTGCACCTCGATTAATCATGTGGTTTGTCATGGTATTCCTGGTGATAAAAAATTAAAAGATGGCGATATCATCAACATTGATGTCACGGTAATCAAAGATGGGTTTCATGGGGATACCAGTAAGATGTTTTATGTTGGTGGGGAAAATAAAGCCAGTACACTAGCAAAGCGTCTGGTCAAGGTGACACATGAGTGCCTGTGGAAAGGTATTGAGCAGGTGAAACCTGGGAATACCTTAACCGATGTTGCTGCAAGCATACAGATGCATGCGCACAAGCATCACTTTTCTGTTGTTGAGGTTTTCTGCGGCCATGGGATTGGTCAGGGGTTTCATGAGGACCCGCAAGTAATGCATTACGTACCTAAAATCCCGTATGAAAAAGCGCGTCTTGATGCGGTTGTTTTTAAGCCGGGCATGACTTTTACTATTGAGCCGATGATTAATGCAGGCAAAAAACAGGTTACTATTTTAAGAGATGAATGGACAGCGGTAACCAAGGATAAAAGCTTATCCGCACAATGGGAACATACCTTGATGGTGACCGAGACAGGCTATGAAGTCTTTACATTGCGTCAAGAAGAAATAGTAGATAATAAATTGCCGTTGCGCCAAGAAGAGATGACTTGAATCGATTAGATACAATCGCGTATACTATGGCTTATGCATAAATTTTAGGTAGTAAAAACGACATGGTCACTCAAAAGCAAGTCAATGAAGCCTGCCAGATGATCAAGCGTGATGGTGATGCTATTACGGTGGCAAAAGTGCGCACACTTCTTGGCAAAAAACATTCGTTTTTTGAGTTGGCTGATAAAGTGCTGCTTTATAAAGATGATCCGGATCTGGCAAAAAAAATAGCACAGTCTGAAAAAAGTGCGGCTTGCAATAAAACAAAAGAGACCGGAATGGTTGGCGTCATTGATCAAGTCTTAAAAGATCACGATGTTGCAATGCATGAAGCGTTAGCATTTAAACTATCTGAAGTATTACATCATGACATAAAAAAACGCATTTCACATCAAACTAAGCAATGCCAGGATACCTTATTAAAAGTAAGACGGGCAAATGATCATATTGAAGTGCGATATTATGGTCTTAAAGCACGTTTTGATGCTTTAGTGCAGACGCATCAAAAGCTTGAAGAGGAACACTATAAGTTGCAGCAGGCATTGCAAAACGCTCTGGCACGGCGAAAAAACTATCAAAATGAAATAGAAGATAATAAACCTGTACAAATGCGTGATTACCAGGCGCAAATGTCCTTGTTAGAGGGAAACTGCTGTGCAGGATACGATCCAAGGCGTAAACAGATTGTTGTTAAAGTCCCTGTAAAGCACAAATTAATTAAAGAATTTGAAAAGGGGCAGAACAGTATACATCTTCGGGCGGATGCAACATTTGATTTTGCGAGTAAGTATTGGTTTTTAGACGGTTTTGAAGCAAAGACAATCCAGCTTTTAATGCGTAATGACTTTGTGATTTCAAAAGAACTTTCAACTGTGTTGCAATATCTGCAAGCACAATAAACATGGCATTTGGTGTAAAAACATGAACAAACGCATCAAATAAGCCTTTTCAATCCGGGCGAGGGTGTTAAAATAAGCGTATTTTCATATTTAGGTGACATACATAGATGCCATTTATTGTAACAGAGAGTTGTATAAAGTGTAAGTTTGGTGATTGTGTTGAAGTCTGTCCTGTGGACTGCTTCTATGAAGGGCCAAATATGTTAGTGATTAATCCTGACGAGTGCATTGACTGTGCTTTATGCGAGCCTGAGTGTCCTGTTAATGCTATTTACTCAGAGGATGAGCTGCCACAAGATCAAGAGGTGTTTATTGAATTAAATCAGGCGCTTTCACAGCGTTGGCCGAATATCACTGAAAAATGTGAGCCACCAGAAGATGCCGATCAATGGCGTGATGTGAAAAATAAACGCCAGTATCTCGAAAAATAGTTGATAACGAGCAGGATAATGAAAAATAATAACAATAAAGCTGGGAAGCTGCCAACGCTTGTTATTTTAGATCGTGATGGTGTCATTAATGAAGATTCGGATCAATACATTAAATCTTCAGCAGAATGGTTGCCGATTCAAGGTAGTCTTCGGGGGATAAAAAAACTCAAGCAATTAAAAATTCCTGTTGCCATTGCAACCAATCAATCTGGAATCGCACGTGGCTTTTTTTCTTATGCAGCGCTTCATGACATGCATCAAAAACTTTTTTCTTTGTTAAAAACGGATGCAGATGCAATTCGCTATATTGCTGTTTGTCCACATGGGCCTTGTGATGATTGTGATTGTCGAAAACCTAAAACAGGAATGTTGCTGGAGATCAGTCAGAAACTTTTGATTGAATTATCTAAAAGTGTCTATTTTGTCGGTGATAGCTTAAAAGATATTCAAGCGGCAAATCAGGCAGGTTGTACGCCTGTATTAGTAAAAACCGGCAAAGGCGAAAAAACATATCAACAAAACCCTGTTATATGTCAAAAGCTTCTTGTTTTTGATAACTTACAACAGTTTGTGGAATCACTGTTATGAAAATATTAAAATGTTTATGGCATGGCGTGCTATGGTTGCGCCAAATTATTTTTGTGCTTTATATGGCTGTTATTACGGTTGTACTCGCCTCTATTACCACATTGTTGGGATTTTTGCGCCTGCCGATGCGTATTCGCTTGATTCCTGCTAAGATATGGTCAACGCTTGCGCATTGGGGAATTTTTTTCTTTCTGTGGATACACGTGCGTATTAAAGGCAGAGAAAACGTGCCAAATAAACCTTGTGTTTATGTGTGTAAGCATCAATCATCTTGGGAGACGGTTGTGTTTCATGCCTTGCTTTATAATGCGTGTTTTGTCTTAAAGCAGGAGTTACTTCGTATTCCTTTTTTTGGTCAGGGTTTAAAGGCGGTTGGTAGTATTCCTATCGATCGAAAGCAAAGCTTCAAATCTTTTAAGAAAATTTTGCAGATGGGTAAAGCGCGACTTGGTTTAGGGCTTAGTATTATAATTTTTCCTGAGGGCACCCGTGTTCCTAAAGGGCATTACCCAAAGTTTCACAGAACGGCAATGATGTTGGCAAAATCAACCGGTGCTGCCATTGTTCCAGTTGCACATAATTCAGGTGTTTGCTGGCCAAATAGAGCAGGGTTGATTAAACCTGGGCGTATTACCTTGTGTTTTGGTGAGGTGATTGCATCGGATGATTTCAGTGTGGATGAATTAAATCAGCACTGTTATCAGTGGATTAATGACACGGTAAAGTCATTAGGCGGTTAAAATGGTTTTAGGATTCACCTATATTACCTGTAAATATTTTAAAGTAGTATTAAGACGTTATAAGAGAATAATAGAAGGTTAAGTATGGAAATTACAAAAGCAGTATTCCCTGTCGCAGGATTGGGAACAAGGTTTTTACCTGCGACAAAAGCATCACCCAAAGAGATGCTCACAGTCGTGGATAAGCCATTAATTCAATATGCCGTTGAAGAGGCAATTGCTGCAGGTGTTAAAGATTTGATTTTTGTTACCAGCGTGCATAAACGTGCTATTGAGGATCATTTCGATAAGAACTTTGAATTAGAATATAATCTGGAACAAAAACAAAAGCGTGAACTGCTTGAAGTTGTGCGCAATATTTTACCCAAAGGTGTGAATTGTGCTTATGTTAGACAAAGAGAAGCCTTGGGGCTTGGGCATGCGGTATTGTGTGCGAAACCACTTGTAGGCAATGAGCCTTTTGCTGTGCTGCTTGCAGATGATTTAATCAGTAACCCAACAGGTGATGGTGCGTTATCGCAGATGGTTGCGCAATACTATTATCAAAAATGTGGTGTGATTGCAGTACAAAATGTTCCTAAAAAAGACACAGGGTCTTATGGTATTGTTAAAACGCGCCAAGATGAAAGCATTGAAGCAATTGTTGAAAAGCCAAAACCAGAAAAAGCGCCATCGACAAAAGCAGTTGTTGGGCGTTATATATTAACCCCGGAAATATTCACGCATTTGGAGAATATTCCAACAGGTGCCGGTGGTGAAATTCAGTTAACCGATGCGATTGCCAGGCTTATTAAGACACAGCGCCTTATTGCCTATCCTTTTGAGGGTGTTCGTTATGATTGTGGTGATAAGCTTGGGTTTTTAATGGCAAATTTTGAGTTGGCGAAACAGGATCCAATATTGGGTGAGAAGTTTATCCAGCGTGTTAAAGCGAGTATGGAAAAAGATAAAAACAGGTAAAATAATCGTGCATACAGGAAGCGTTTATATTGTTTCTGCACCTTCTGGTGCTGGTAAAACGTCACTTTTAAAGGCATTAGTCAAAACGGTGAGGGGTATCTGTGTTTGTGTTTCACACACAACAAGACCGCCAAGACCAGGTGAAACTGATGGCCAGGACTATTACTTTGTTGATCAGATAACTTTCAAAGACATGATTAATAATGATGATTTTGTTGAGTATGCAAAGGTGTTTGATTACTATTATGGTACGTCGAAAAAATCGATAGAGGCATTAATTCAGCAAGGCCTGGATGTGATTTTAGAGATAGATTGGCAAGGTGCAAGGCAGGCCAGGTCAATATTTGGTGATGATTGTACACGTATTTTTATTATGCCGCCATCACTTAAGGTTCTACGTGAACGCTTAGTAGCGCGTGGCCAGGATGCTGAACATGTGATTGAAAAGCGTATGGCGCAAGCCTTGGATGAGGCATCACATGCCAATGAGTATGATTATGTGGTGGTAAATGAAGACTTTGATGAGGCGCTTAATGATCTTAAGGCAATCTTTCGTGTGCAAAAGCTTAAGGCTTGTGTAAACTATCAATTAATATAGTGTAAATGGATGTGGTTTAAATGATAAAAAAAAATATAACGTTTTTATCCTTATGTGTATTAAGCAGTCTAAGCTATGCGCATTGTGAGCTAGGACAGACCAGCTGTAGCCGTTTTAGTCTTTCGCCGACGATTGGTTACTATAAGTATGCAGAGCCAGGTTATATGAAGATAACGGGGCTTTCTGTTGGTCTTCAATTTGATTATCAATATATTCAAAAGAATAACCTTGTGTTGCAGATTCAATCTCAATTAGGGTTTGTTAATGGGAAATATGATGGCTCTTTATTGAATAGTCAACCTTATAGTAATTCAAATGATGACAGTTATATCTTTAGCGTTGCACCTTCTGTTGGTTATCGCTTTTCCTTTTCAAATAACGCAATGCAGCTAATTCCCTATGCAGGTTTAGGTTATCGCTTCTTAAATAATGATACTTCTGATACAAGTGCAGGTTATCAGCGATTATCGAATTATTTTTATCTGCCAGTTGGTTTTCAGTTCGAACAACAGCTAAAGCGTTGGCAGTGGCAGTTAAATGCTGAATTTGATTATCTTATTTATGGTAATCAATACTCTGGTATTGATGGTGGGGTGAATAACCCGCAGCATCATGGCTGGGGTGCGAATGCAAGCTTATTATTTGGCCATCAGGTTGACAGTGTTGGCTGGTATGTTGGGCCTTATATTAAATATTGGCGTATTCAGCAGTCAGATACGGCTTCAGGCAATACAAGTAGTTGGGTTGAGCCAGAAAACTATACCGTTGATGCCGGAGTGATGTTTAAATTTGTTTTTTAGAAATAATTCAAGTGCCTGCAATTAACAGTTACCTCAAGCGTTGATTTCAATTACAATGACAGTAATGAAAGATACTGATTACTATTTTGATGTTTGATATAGAAAAAATAAGGCAGGATTTCCCTTTTTTAAGGCAAACCATACATGGCAAACCCGTTGTTTTTTTAGATACGGCAGCTTCGGCACAAAAGCCACAAGTCGTTATTGATGCGGTAACAGAAAGCTATACCAATAATTACGCCAATGTGCATCGAGGTGTGTATACATTAAGTGATCAGGCGACAGAAAAATATGAAGGCGCACGTAAAACTGTTCAGAAATTTATTCATGCAACCTATTTTGAAGAAGTTATCTTCACCAAAGGCACAACCGAGGCGATTAATCTGGTCGCATTTTCTTTATTAGATACTTTGTTTCAACCTGGTGATGAGATTTTGCTAACAGAAATGGAGCATCACGCGAATATTGTACCATGGCAGCTTATTGCAAAGCGTAAGCAGTTAACAATAAAGTATATCCCAGTTACAGATGAAGGCGAGCTTATGTTAGATAAGCTACCATCACTGGTGACAAAAAAAACAAAAATGCTGGCGTTAACGCATTGCTCAAATGTGCTTGGCACCATTAATCCTGTCAAAGCTATTATTCAAACAGTCAAAGAACTATGTCCTGATATCGCAGTTTTGGTCGATGGTGCGCAATCTGTTGTGCATCAGCGTATTGATGTGGTAGAGCTGGATTGTGATTTTTTTGTTTTCTCTGCGCATAAACTGTATGGTACAACAGGAACTGGTGTTTTGTATGCGAAAAAGAAATGGCATGAGATGATGATGCCTTACCAGGGTGGTGGCGACATGATAAAAGAGGTGAGTTTGCAAGAAACGATCTTTGCAGATGCACCTTATAAATTTGAGGCAGGGACACCTGATATTATTGGTGTGATTGGTTTGGCAAAGGCGATTGAATATATCTCAGCAATTGATATTCTCTCTTTGCAGAACCATGAGCAGCAATTATTGGATAAGGCAACACAGATGCTAAAGACAATCCCGGGGTTGAAAATTTTAGGTGAAAGTAAGCATAAGGCTTCTGTAATAACCTTTATCATTGAAGGTTTTCATGCAAATGATCTGGGTATGTTGTTGGATTTATCGGGTGTTTGTGTTCGCACTGGGCACCATTGTGCACAGCCTTTAATGACGCGCTTTGGTGTAAAATCAACCGTTCGCGCATCATTTGGTATTTATAATACATTAAGTGATGCTGATAAATTGGTATCTGCGTTAAACAAAGCAATAAAAATGTTGGCATAGTGTTTGCTCTCTTGTACGTTTTAATAAGTGCTTTTCCCTTAAGCTTTCTTTAAGTATTTGCTTGATAGACTTACCAATACAACGTCATTTATTTAATGAATGTTGCTGGTAAAATCTTAAAATATTTGAGGAGTCTGTCATGAAAAAATGGTTAACGCGTATGATAAGTATTAGCTTACTATCGATGTTTTTACTGGGGAGCTTAAATGTGGGTTATGCACAAAATCAAGATTTTGTCGCAAGTTCAACAAACAAAACATATCAGCAAAGCTTGCTGCAATCAAATGAGATATCATTAATTACAAGCAGTGATTTTTAATTATGACGTTACATGTTTTATTTCTAGGTGCCGTCACGCTTGCATGGCAGGGATTCAGCAAGCGTTTCTCCTTACCTGATTGTGTATCTACCCTAAAAGAAAACATTTGTAAGTGTGCATCTTAAAGCAGAAACTATGTGTTTTGATTGAGTTTATCACAGATCTCTTTTTTAGTATTGCGGCAAAACGCTATAATAAACACCACAGCACAAGCCAGAATTAACGAAAGCATAATGCCTAAGGCGATAATTACGCTTGTTGTTAAACCAACTGGCGCCAATGAAACAGTTACCCCGCCAAAAGTGCTTACATCACTTTGTAAAGATTGCAGTTGAGATTGATAGTTTTGAATTCTCAAATTATTGCTTAATATGCTGTTTTGGTAGTTGATAATCGTGTTGGATAGATTGTTGAGTAACACTTGCCCGTTAAGGTTAGATAGGTCACTGTTACTAGTGAGTTTACCCATGTTGTCCTGAAAGCTTTTTACATAATCAGCATACCTTGTATTTTGCTGATTTAGTCGCTCAATATTAAATTTAATGTTTGTTGTCCAGTTTTTAATACGACTCTGGTAGCCTTCTTGGTTGGTAACATAATGAGTAAACTGCTCAACGCTTTCAGAGAATTGTGCTTGCTGGCTTTTGTTGGCTTTTGCTGATATTTGCATTTTTTCTGTATCAAGTTTGAGTTTTTGGCTGAAGTCATGCCTGTTCTCAAGTTGAAACTGATTGAAGTAAACGTTTAAAAATTTCTGTAATATGCTATTAGCAATAACATTCCTAATTTCCCCATTTTCTATATAGGTCGGGCCTGATATAGCAACACTGTATTCATAGCTATCTTTATGTAAAACCCCAAGCGTGATACTTGATATGGTGCCAATTATGAAAAGTGTCAGCCAAAGTTTAAAATGTTTTATAATGATAACTATAAGATCACTGATGCTGATAAGATCGTCTTCTTTTGTTGTTTGCATAAACTATCCTTTTTAACTTGCTATATCTTTATTTTTGCTTTTAGTCGTTATGTATTAATTTCTCAGCCACGCCAATATAATTTGCCGGGGTGAGGGACTTTAACGTCGCTTTGACTTCTTTTGGTAAAGCCAGTTGATCAATAAAGTCTGATAAATCCTGCAAGGTAATGCGTTTTCCGCGCGTTAATGTTTTAAGTTTTTCATAGGGTTTTTCAATCCCATAGCGGCGCATTACTGTTTGTACGGCTTCACCTAGTACTTCAATATTGTCTTTTAAATCCGCTAAAATAGGTTGGCGATTTAGCTCAAGTTTGCCAATACCCTTTAGCATCGACTGATAAGCAATTAAGCTATGGGCAATGCCAGTGCCCATGTTGCGAAGCGCTGTTGAATCTGTCAAATCACGTTGCCAGCGAGAGATGGGAAGTTTTCCAGATAAGTGATTTAGCAGACTGTTTGCAACGCCTAAGTTGCCTTCGGCATTTTCAAAATCAATTGGATTGACTTTATGTGGCATTGTCGATGAGCCAATTTCTTCGGCAATTGTTTTTTGTTTAAAGTAGTTCAGTGCAATATAACCCCAGATATCACGATTAAAATCAATTAAAATTGTATTAATACGACAGATGCAATCAAAGCATTCGGCGATATAATCATGTGGTTCAATTTGTGTGGTTAAGGGGTTGTAGGTGAGCCCTAATGCTTCTACAAAACTTTGCGCTACTTGTGGCCAGTCAATTTCTGGATAAGCGATGACATGGGCATTAAAATTCCCGACAGCACCATTTATTTTGCCTAAGTATTCAAGATTATCTAATTGTTTTAATTGGCGCTTAAGACGATAAGCAAAATTCGCGATTTCTTTGCCAAGCGTTGTGGGCGATGCTGGTTGACCATGTGTTCGTGATAACATGGGTTGATCTTGAAAATCATGCGCTAATTTTTTTAAGGCCTGATAGATAATGCAAAGTTCAGGCTCAATCACTTCATTAATTGATTTTTTCAGCATCAAACCGTAGGCAAGATTGTTAATATCTTCTGAGGTGCAGGCAAAGTGGATAAATTCACTTAAGCGACTTAACTCTTCATGATTTGAGATTTTTTCCTTAATGAAGTATTCAACGGCTTTCATATCATGGTTTGTTGTCTTCTCAATCTCCTTGATACGAAGTGCGTCCTTATCATTAAACCGAAGGATAATGTCATCAAGTATTTGTTTGGCTTTATTTGATAAAGCAGCGACTTCATTGATTTCAGGCAAGTTTGCCAAGTGCTGTAGCCATTTGATTTCAACGTTAACTCGAAAGTGAATCAACCCATATTCACTGAGCAAATGACGAAGTGGATCGGCTTTATTTGCATAACGACCATCAACTGGGGACAGGCAAAAAATAGATTGCATGGCGCTCTTAGTGTTTTTAGTAAGTCAAAAGTGATTTGATTGTACCAAAAAAATATAAAAATGTTAGGTAAAATATTTTATTTTAGGTAAATGCCAATTTCTAAAAATAGCACACAGGCGAATAATAAAGCCAAAAAGAATGATTAAGATCGCAGTTACAAGGTTGTCAATGTTCAATATCATGGTGAATGTGTGTAATACGCCAACGATGGCCGCAACAATTGCATAAAGCTCTGCTTGGAAGACAAGTGGCATATCATTACATAAAACATCACGTAGAACACCTCCTGAAATACCGGTGATAATCGCCATTAATACAGCAACAATCATGCTGCCAATAAGTTGAAATTGAGGCGAGACAGCATTTAAAGCAATATGAAAACCAATATCGCTGCCTAAATAGGCAAACGTAACAAGCCCAAGCGCATCGACGATAAGAAAAAACTTATGAAGTTTTATAATATGTTGTGCGATCATCATGGCAATTGCTGAGGCCAAAAACGTAATAACAATATACTCAGGATGTCCAACCCAGGTAAGCGGGTAATGTCCAAGTAACACATCGCGCACCGTTCCACCGCCTAAGGCGGTAATGGTTGCAATTGTGATCACACCAAATAAATCCATGTTTTTACGTCCGGCTGAAATGGTGCCAGACATGCTTTCGGCACTAATCCCGACAATATATAAGATTTGAAATATAAAGACTTTATTTACCAAAAAGCTCATCATATGGTTTTTGCTTATTGTTTGTGACGCTTGTTTTGTGTTGTATTTTATACCTTGACAAAAGCGTGTGAAATCAAATGCAGTTATGATAGCGAATTGTTAGATAAAGTAAATATATTCGTGATGCTTTATTATACATTTTTCTGTAATAGTGCAAAAAAGACATCACCAGCTGTTTTCGATTTGACAATAGAAAAGTGTGTTAAGATTTCGGTGTCCAGTTTCTTTGGTGCCTCAATATAAATCAGTGTTTTTTCTGATATGCATGCGTTGTTACTAATTGCGATTAAGGCGCTTTCAAGCAAGTCGCTGGCAAAAGGCGGGTCAAGGAAAATAATATCATAACCTTTCGCGCGATTAAGGCATGAAATAGCATCATCTTGCTTGATGGCTGTATTGGTAAGATTAAAAGCTTCACAATGCGCTTTAATTTGATGCAGTGCTTTTGGTGATTTCTCAAGAAACAGGCAGTGTTTGGCACCTCGGGAAAGTGCTTCAAGTCCCAAAGCGCCACTGCCGGCAAATGCATCCAGACAGTTAGCATTAATAACATATCCCATTAGCCAGTTAAATACGGTTTCTCTAATGCGATCTGCTGTCGGGCGTAGTCCATCAATATTATCAGCAAAACTGATTTTTCGTCCCTTTAGTTTTCCTGCAATAATGCGTAATTGATTGTTATATGCGGTGGGCTTTTTTGTTGTCATTATTCTTTCATTTTCCAAAATAGCACAATGAGAATACTTAAAAATAATATACTTGGAATGGCGGCACCCCAAAAAGCCGGTAGGTTATATACGAGACTAAAGGGGCCAAAGGTTTGGTTGATAATATAAAATGAAAAGCCAAACAGCATGCCAATAATAAATTTATAACCAATAGCGCTTGAACGCATTGAACCTAAAGAGAAGGGGACGGCAATAAGCATTAAAATTAATAACGATAAAGGTTGGAAAAAAATTTGCCAGAACTTTAGCCAGATTCGATTAGCGCTTTGTTGGCCTTCTTTATTTGCTTTGATGTAATCAATCAATTCATTAAGATTTAGAAAATCTGTGTTTGAGGTGATAATTTTTAACAAAGATGGTGGCAAAAGATTTTGCCATTGCTGTAATTTATCGGTTTTTGTGACAATGTTATCCGATTTAATATCAGTGGTGGTAATGTTGCTAACATGCCAGACATCGTCCTGATACACAGCAGTTTGGCCATGCGAAATACTCTTAAGCGTATTATTATCAATTTTGTAACGTGTAATATTTGATAAAGTTCCATCAGTGTCATTTTTGCCAACATGAATAAAAGTATCACCTTCTCGTATCCACAGTGATTGTGTGTCATATAATACAAGCGTTTCATTACCACCTGTGGCAAGTGTTTTATTTACCTCGGCCTTTTTTTGGAAATATGGCGCGAAATAAGCACCTGTTAAAAAAGTGAATATCGCCAAGATGCTGGCAGCCAAAAGTACCCCTTTGGCAATCTGGGTGATGGACTGCCCTGCGGCACGCATAACAATTAGCTCACTGTTGTTTGCAAGTAGACCCAATCCCATCAACCCGCCTAAAAGGGCACAAACAGGCATGATAAGATAGATGTTAGCAGGGGCGTCATACAAAACATATAAAAAGGCTGTTAATGCAGTGTAGCTTCCTTGGCCAATATTCTTTGCTTCTGAAATATAAGTAAAGATAAAGAAAATAGATGTTAAGGCCAGGATCATGATAAAAGAGGTATAAAGCACGGTTGATGCCACATAAAGTGTAAGCTTTCTCATGCTTTTTCTCCTTTAAAGCCAATTGCGCCGTTATAACGCTTTAAGACAATAAGCATAATACCTGCAAAGACAATATGAACCCACCACAAACCAACCCAGGCGGGGATGGTGCCATTAATTATCCAGGATTTTGACAGTGATAAAAAGTTAAAGTAAATAATAAAAATAAGCAAAGCAGGGATGATTTTGCTATAGCGGTTTTGTCGAGGGCGCATTTTGCTCATGACAAGTGCGATAAGCATCGAAACAAGAATTGCTAAAGGAAAGCTTAATCGCCATTGAAACTCTGCTTTGTATTGTAAATTATCGCTGCTAAGAAGTTTTGAGGTTGGAACAGAATCAATAGATGTATTTGTGCCAAGGGTGACTTTACCAGAGATAAACTGTTCTGCTTGCTTAAAAGTACCTTTTTGAACTTCAGCGCTACCTGATTTCACTTTGTAATAAGCACCATTTTGAAGGATAAAATACTGATTATCATCAGGCCGTGTCTCTGCAAATCCTGTGGGTGCAGTCACGATGACACTGCCCTGGTTAGGTTGTTGCTGATAAATAAAGATATCATGCATCGTGCCATCGCTATCAGTGGATTTAGTGTAAACAACTTGTTTACCATCGTTAAAGGGGATGATTTTTCCAGGTTGAATAAAACTGACAAGCGAATCCTTTGTTGTCGTTTTTTGTACCAGAAAATAACTTTGATCCATCTTGGGCAAAACAAAAAGTGTTAGGGCACATTCAATCACAAAAAGGCTTACTGCTGGGATTAATATGATTTTTAGTATACGAAACCAGCTTGTCCCACAAGCAAATGTAACGGTAAGCTCATTGTTAGAAAAAAGCTTCCCATAGACCAGTAAAATTGCAAAAAAGAAGCTGATGGGCAAAAGGTAAGCAATATACTTTGGCAGCATGACTGAAATATATTTAAAAATAGCGTTGGCTTCAATATTGCCGCCAGATACAATAGAAAGATAGCGGACAAACATGTTGCTGATAACAATAATAAGGAGAATAAAAATAATCGCCATCATCGTGTTCATCAGCTCACGGTTTAAATAACGCAATAAAATCAATGGATCACCTTTATATTGTCTTAAAGCACTGCCCTAAAAACAAAACGCCGTAAAGCAATTTACAGGTGTATAAGTTTTTTAGCTTCTCAATGCTTTGACTGTTATTCACTTTTTGGATTATTTTACAGGAATATGGCAAAAAAACAGTGTTTTTATCATAATCTTTTTCAATAGGGCAAGATTTTTGTCCTGTTAATAAGATTACAACCGATAATGCTTGCGAATAAAGGGAATTTTGTGTATTTTATCACAAGTTGCAAATGACACTTACTGCTGGTTGAAACAGAAGGCTAGTATGTTAAGTGATGCTTGCCTGCTTATTTTCCAGGGGCGCTTCATTTGCTTGTTAAAGTCGCCATCTTGAGCAGGGGCTTGGTGGCAATGTGGTATAGACTCGGTCTTGTGTTGAATTCAAAATTATAATGTAGAGAAATATGATTATCACACAGAATGTTTTCTTAATTGGTCCTGTGGGTGCGGGAAAAAGTACAATTGGTCGTCAATTAGCAAGTGAGTTAAAGCTTGATTTTGTTGATTCAGATCGAGAAATTGAGCAACGCTGTGGTGTTGATATTGACTGGATATTCGATATAGAGGGAGAAGAAGGTTTTCGTAAAAGAGAACAAGAAGTTTTAAGTGATCTGGCAACACGTCAGGGGATTGTGCTTGCAACCGGCGGTGGTGCAATCTTATTGCCTGAGAACAGGACTTTATTGTCTTCACGTGGTAAAGTTGTCTATCTTCAGGCATCAATTGAGCAGCAGCTAGAAAGAACCGCCAAAGATAAGAAGCGCCCATTGTTGCAGGTTGATGATAAAGAAGCACAGTTAAAAAAACTGCTGGCTGAACGTGAGCCCTTATATCAGGAGATTGCGGATATTACAATTGAAACAAGTGAAACAACAGTGCGCAATGTAGTGCAAAAAATCACTAACCTGTTAATGGAAGAGGCAGTGTGATTAATAAAGTCTTGGTTCATCCAAAAGGTAAGCCAAGTTATGATATTGTTATTTCTGAGAAAATAGATTTTTCTTATCTTATTCCATATAGCCAAAATAAACAGGTGCTTGTCGTAACCAATAAGACAGTTGCACCACTTTATCTTAAGATGCTTTCACAAGCGATTCAACCATACACTAAATGTCTGAATTTCTGCATTTTAGAAGATGGTGAGATGTATAAGTCTGCCAAAAGCTTAGATAAAATATATGAAGTCTTGTTAGAGAATAATTATACAAGAAAATGCGTTTTAATTGCGCTTGGTGGCGGGGTAGTTGGTGATATCACTGGATTTGCAGCTGCAACCTATCAGCGTGGTGTTGAAGTTCTTCAGGTTCCAACAACACTTTTGGCGCAAGTAGATTCTTCTGTAGGTGGGAAAACTGCGATTAATCATAGATTGGGTAAAAACATGATTGGTGCTTTTTTTCAGCCAAAGATTGTTTATACAGCGACAGAAGTATTAAAAACCTTGCCAAAGCGTGAGTTTATTGCAGGGCTTGCTGAGGTGATAAAATATGGATGTATTATTGATGAAGCGTTTTTTTATTGGTTGAAATCACATCATTTGGATATTATGGCACTCACACCAGATACGATTAGCCAGATGATCGCAAAAAGTTGTGCAATCAAAGCTAAAGTCGTTGCAATGGATGAAATGGAGGCGACAGATATAAGGGCATTACTGAATCTTGGTCATACATTTGGCCATGGTATAGAATGCTACCAGCAATACCATGGCCTTAGGCATGGAGAAGCAGTGGGGGTCGGCATTGCAATAGCGGCGAAGTTCTCACATTATCTTGGTTATATTAATCAAAGTACGGTTGATGAAATTGTGCGTTTATTGCAACTGTTTTCTGTGCCGACTGATCTGCCAGAAGATATTAAGCCAAGTGCATTAATTGCTGCGATGAAACGCGATAAGAAAAACATGAGTGATAATATTACGTTTGTGTTATTAGATAAAATTGGTCAGGCAAAGGTTGATCGCTCTATTTCGCTTGATATGTTGCAGACTTTTTTACAAGACAATAAACAAGGCTAGCAGTCTTTAACTAACTAGTTTTTTCATCTTACACTCCTTGTATGACATGTGGTAACAGGTGATCCTCTATAAGTCTTGAGGGGTCTGCTTGCTAATATTAAGATTAATCCGTATAACTTGTTGATGAAACATTACTGTTAGAGCCAATCCAGTCGGTATGATAGAACTCACCGCGTGGCTTGTTCACTTCCTCATAGGTGTGTGCACCAAAATAATCGCGCTGTGCTTGTAAGAGATTTGCAGGTAGTCTTTTTGTAGTAAAGCTGTCAAAGAAGCTTATCGCTGCAGTTATTGCTGGCATTGGAATTCCAAAGGTAATTCCTTTTGCTGCAATATTACGTACACTTGACAGTGATTGTTGAATTAAGCCTTTAAAATAGTCATCAAACAGTAAATTCTCAAGCTGTGGGTTGTGGTCAAAGGCGGCTTTTATCTTTTCTAAAAATACGCTTCGGATAATACAGCCTTCTCGCCACATTAAGGCAATATCGCCATAATTAAGTGACCAGTTATGTACTTTTGAGGCTTGCTGCATTAACATATAACCTTGTGTATAAGAGATGATCTTTGCAAACAGTAAAGTCTGCTGCAGATCATGTAATATTTCCGAAGAAGCTTCAATTGTCTTATGCTCTTTTTCTCCATAGATTGTTTCAGCATGCGTGCGTGCAGATTTTTGTGCGGATATATAACGTGCAAAGACACTTTCAGCAATAAGGCTTACAGGTTCACCTAATTCAAGCGCATTAATTGCTGTCCATTTCCCTGTACCTTTTTGGCCAGCGGTATCCAAGATACGATCCACAACATAGCCATGTTCATCTGTAAAATTAAAAATATTTGCCGTGATTTCAATCAGATAACTGTTAAGGTTTGTTTGATTCCATCTGCCAAATGTATCAGAAAGTTCTCTATTGCTCATGCCAAGCACTTGTCTCATAAAATGATAGGCTTCGCATATTAACTGCATATCACCATATTCAATGCCATTGTGTACCATTTTCACAAAATGCCCAGCACCACCGCTGCCAACCCATTGACAACAGGCTTCACCTTTTAATGTTTTTGCAGCAATCGCCTGGAATATGTGTTTAACGCTATCCCAGGCCTCTGTCATACCGCCTGGCATTAATGAAGGCCCAAATCTTGCGCCTTCTTCACCGCCTGATACACCAACGCCAAGATAGTTAATACCTTTTTGCTGCAAGTTATTAACACGACGTTCAGTATCGTTGAAGTTTGAGTTGCCACCATCAATGATAATATCACCTTGATCAAGATGCGGCAATAATGCATCGATAAATTGATCAACAACTTCACCGGCCTTTACCATAAGCATTACTCGGCGAGGTTTTTTAAGTTTGCTCAGCATATCTTCAATACTATTGGCGCCAACAATATTTGTGCCTTTAGCATTATTTTGTAAAAATTCATCAACCTTTGAAGTTGTTCGATTAAAAGCCACGACTTTAAAACCATGGTCATTCATATTAAGGATCAGGTTTTGCCCCATTACGGCTAAACCTACAACAGCAATATCCGCGAATTCTACGTTGTGCACGCAGCGCTCCTTTTATTCATCATCTCATCTTGCTTTGCATTGTAATGTTTTATTGATACAAGATAAAGCGATATTGCATAAATTCAGTCTGTTAGCAAGCACTTTATCTTAAGGTAGATAAAAAATCACAGCGAGCAAAACCCTTAGAAAATAGTTCAAACCATGGGGTTTGGGTGTTAAGATAATGCATATTAAAAAATAGATAAAATAGATAAGGCATGGCCATTTACGTATATAATTCATTGACCAATCAAAAGGAAGTCTTCAAGCCGATACAACCAAATAAGATTCGTATGTATGTTTGTGGTATGACGGTTTATGATGATTGTCATATTGGTCATGCAAGAACAAATGTTGCCTTTGATGTCATCGTCCGCTATTTTCGTTTTCGTGGATTTGATGTGACTTTTGTACGTAATATCACAGATGTTGATGATAAAATTATCAATCGTGCGAGAGAAAATAATGAAACAACTGACCAGTTGGTTGCTCGCACAATCGAGAGCATGTATGAAGATTTTGATCGCTTGAACATCTTGCGCCCTGACTTTGATCCACGCGCAACAGAAATGATTGATGAAATGTGTCAGATGATTCAAACCCTGGTTGATAAAGGATATGCATATAAGGCGGATAATGGTGATGTTTATTATCGGGTGAAAAAATTTGCAGAGTATGGAAAGCTAAGTAAGCAAAACTTAGATAATCTTCAGGCAGGTGCGCGCATTGAAGTTGATACATACAAAGAAAATCCATTGGATTTCGTGCTTTGGAAGGCTTCTAAGCCTGGTGAGCCCAGTTGGCCATCACCTTGGGGACAAGGAAGACCTGGTTGGCATATTGAATGCTCGGCAATGTCAAAAAAAATACTTGGTGCGCACTTTGATATTCATGGTGGTGGTTCTGATTTGCGTTTTCCACACCATGAAAATGAAATTGCGCAATCTGAAGCAGCGAATCATTGCGCTTTTGCAAACTATTGGATGCATTCAGGAATGGTACAGGTTAATGCTGAGAAGATGTCAAAATCACTGAATAACTTTTTTACAATTAAAGATGTGCTCAAACAATATCATCCAGAAGTCATTCGTTTTTTTCTCGTCTTTGGGCAATATCGCAGTGAGATTAATTACTCTCAGGAGAATTTAGTGCATGCAAAGGCGTCAATTGAGCGCTTATATACAGCAATACGTGGACTTGAGATCACTGATGATATGCCAAAGGATGCCGATAAATACCTTGATGCGTTTACCTCTGCCATGGATAATGATTTTAATACGCCTGAGGCAATAAGTGTTTTATTCACATTAGCCAAAGAGGTGAATAAAATGCGTCAGATGAATATGTCAGATGCTCGTTTGTATGCGAATTTACTACATAAACTGGCCAGCGTATTAGGGCTTTTAAAACACGATGCACAATCATATTTTGCCGATGTGACAAAAGAAGGTGCGATAGAGGTGGCAGAAATTGAAACATTGATCAATCAGCGTTTGACAGCAAAAAAACAAAAAGACTGGGTGAAGGCGGATGATATCCGAAACACGCTTGCTGAGTATGGTATTGTGTTGGAAGATACACCTGATGGCACAACATGGAAAAGAGGATAACTATGCAAACATCATTTGAAGCAGAAATTAATGTTGATGCCTTAGCTGGCGATTTAGAAACAATTCGTGATTATCTACGCTGGTCAACCAGTCGCTTTACCGAGGCAAACTTATACTACGGGCATGGCACGGATTCAGCATGGGATGAGGCAGTTCATCTAGTGTTGCAGGCTGTTTATTTGCCGCTTGATATCGATGAACGTATTTTAGATGCGAAACTTACACACGTTGAGCGGCAGAAAATTATCAAATGGGTTTATCGCCGTGTGGTTGATCGTGTGCCATTGCCTTACCTTACTAAAGCGGCATATTTTGCTGGGATGAAATTTTACGTTGATCAGCGTGTGATTATTCCACGCTCACCTATTGGCGAGCTTATTCGAAATGGCTTTACCCCTTGGATAAATGCACAAAAAATACATCGTGTTTTGGACTTGTGCACAGGAAGTGGCTGTATTGGTATTGGGTGTGCTCATATCTTTGATCATGCCAAAGTGGCACTAAGCGATATATCTGAAGAAGCATTAGAGGTTGCAAAACGCAATATACAGCTTCATGAAGTAGAGGACCGTGTCAGCGTGGTGCAATCTGATTTATTTGAAAATCTGGGAGAATCAAAGTTTGATTTAATCATTTCTAACCCGCCCTATGTGGATGCGGAAGATTTATCAAGCATGCCTGCGGAATATTTAAAAGAGCCTGCTTTAGCACTTGGATCAGGTGAAGATGGGCTGGATATTACAAGACGTATTTTAATACAAGCGCCTTTGTATTTAACTGAAAATGGTGTGTTAATCGTAGAAGTTGGAAACAGCCAGTATGCACTGCAAGAACAGTTTCCTGGCGTACCTTTTACCTGGCTTAGTTTTGAAGATGGTGGTGATGGTGTGTTTTTACTTACTTATAAGGAGCTTATTAAATACCAATCTGAATTTGAAAAAGGTTTGAAGTAATGGCAGGAAATACCTTTGGAAAACTCTTTAGCATCACAAGCTTTGGTGAGAGTCACGGCCTGGCATTAGGTGGTATTATAGATGGGTGTCCGCCAGGGATAGAAATCAGCGAGCAAGAAATACAAAAACAGCTTGATCGGCGAAAACCAGGGCAATCAAAATTTACCACTCAGCGTAAAGAACCCGATGCGATAAAAATTCTCTCGGGTGTCTTTGAAGGTAAAACAACAGGCACACCTATCGGTCTTTTAATTGAAAATTGTGATCAAAAGTCTAAGGATTATGGCGAAATAAAAGATAAGTTTCGACCAGGGCACGCTGATTATACCTATTTTCATAAATATGGGCTTCGCGATTATCGCGGTGGTGGTCGTTCATCTGCCAGAGAAACAGCAATCCGCGTTGCTGCAGGTGCTATTGCGCAAAAGGTGTTGAAAGTGAAATTAGGCATCGAAGTTTTTGCCTACGTATCACAAATCGGCGATGTAAAGCTTGATTATAAAGATCATGCATTTATCGACCAAAATCCGTTTTTTTGTGCTGACCCTGATAAAATCCCCACACTTGAGTCATTAATGCAAAGTATTCGAAAGCAAGGGGACTCAATAGGTGCCAAAGTTGATGTGATTGCAAGAAATGTACCAATAGGGCTTGGTGAGCCTGTATTTGATCGTCTTGATGCTGAAATTGCACATGCATTGATGAGTATTAATGCTGTTAAAGCCGTGGCAATTGGTGATGGATTTGATGTGGTTTGCCAAAAAGGATCAGAGCATCGTGATGAAATGACAGCAGAGAATGGATTTTTAACAAATCATGCCGGTGGTATATTAGGAGGGATTTCATCAGGCCAAGCGATTAAAGCAAGTATTGCATTTAAACCAACCTCAAGTATTTTAATTCCTGGAAAGTCGGTAAATACGGCTGGAGATACGACTGAAGTAGTAACCAAAGGGCGGCATGATCCATGTGTTGGTATTCGAGGTGTTGCAATTGCTGAGGCAATGCTTGCACTTGTCTTGGTTGATCATTATTTGCGCCATAAAGCACAAAACCAATAGGAGGAATGGTTTGTCACCAGAGCATATTGCCTTAATTCAAAGCTGGGGATATTGGCTGATGTTTGGTGCAGCCATTATTGAGGGCGAAACATTTCTTGTATTAGGGGGTGTTGCCGCAGCAGCAGGGATGTTGGATCTTAGCTTGATCATTGGGTTATCCATTATTGGGTGTATTTTACATGACAGTTTTTTCTTTTATTTAGGACGGTTTCTGGGGCCAAAAATTTTAATGCGTAAACCAAATTGGCAGCCAAAAGTGGCAAGAATTAGTTATATGCTAAATAGATATGGATTTTGGCTTGTACTGGGATTTCGTTTTGCGTATGGACTTAGAACCATCATTCCTTTTGCGCTAGGGCTGTCTAAGATGTCAAATATACGCTTTTTTATATTTGATTTGATTGGTGCGATTATTTGGGTATTGATATTTATTCTAGGTGGTTATTATTTTGGTAGTGCAATCTATTTATTATTGGATAAATTATCATTGACAAGTTTTGCGAAAGAACATTGGATCATCGCAACAATCGTGTTATTTGCAGTGATTTTTGCTATTATCTACATGATTATGTATTTTCTTAAAAAGCATGGTTATCACAACGATAAATAAGTAAGGCTATATGGAAGAAGTAAATCTCATTATTGAGTCAAAGCAGCAGGCACTGGATGTTTATTTGCCTTTTGTCAAACAAGGCGCAGTGCTTGTGCATGTTGTAAATTCGCTTGAGCTAGGTGAAGAGGTTATATTAAATATCAGTTTTCCTGAGCTTAAAAAAGAAATGCGTTGTCAAGGAAAAGTGGTTTGGGTCTCTGCTAAAACACTCCAAGGCAGGGTTAACTTTGGTATCCAGTTTTTTGGTGAAGACTGTATAAGTATGCAGCAGACGATTGAAAAATATTTAACCGGGCATTTGAATGATGAATAAGAATAACTTTGTGAAATAATATGGCAAAAGTAAAAACAGCTTATAGCTGCCAGTCCTGTGGTGCGATGAGTTCGAAATGGCAAGGCCAGTGTCCTGAATGCTTGGCGTGGAATACATTAATTGAAAGCTTGCCTTCTATTCAATCACATGGTTATGCTGGTAGCGTTGCTAAGGTACAAAAACTCAATGAGGTTTCTTTGGCAGAATATCCGCGTATTATCACGCCATTTGCTGAGTTTGATCGTGTTGCAGGTGGTGGGGTTGTTCCTGGTTCTGTAATATTGATTGGTGGGGATCCTGGTATTGGTAAATCTTCTATTTTATTGCAGATTATGGCAGTGTTATCACAAAGCTATCATTGCCTTTATGTCACAGGTGAAGAGTCTTTGGAGCAGGTTGCTTTGCGTGCTAAAAGAATGCAATTGCCAAATGATAAGCTTATGATGATGAGCCAAACACATATCGAAAGTATTTGTCAATATATGGAAAAGCATCGCCCGCAAATCATGGTGGTTGACTCAATCCAAACCATGCAAATCCAGGCATTACAATCTGCCGCAGGTGGTGTGGCGCAAGTCAGAGAGTCTGCAAGCATGTTAACACAGGTTGCGAAAAGGCTAAATATCGCCGTTTTTCTAGTGGGACATGTGACCAAATCTGGTGAGGTTGCAGGGCCCCGGGTGCTTGAGCATATTGTTGATACCGTGATTTTTATCGAAGGGCAAAGTGATGGCCGATATCGAATGATCCGCGCGATGAAAAACCGCTTTGGTGCGGTAAATGAATTGGGCGTTTTTGCGATGACTGATAGAGGAATGAAGGAGGTCAAAAACCCATCGGCAATATTTTTAAACCGTGCGCAAGATGATATTTCAGGCAGCGTGATTATTAGCATTTGGGAAGGCTCAAGACCCATATTGGCTGAGATACAGGCACTTGTTAATGAAAATGGCTTTGGTCAGCCAAGAAGGCTTGCCGTTGGGCTTGATCCCAATCGTTTAGCAATGCTTTTAGCAGTAATGCAGCGTCATTTATCGGTGAATTTAAATGATTATGATGTGTTTATGAATATCGTTGGTGGGATTAAAGTTACCGAGACAAGTGTTGATTTAGCCATTATTGCTGTGATTTTATCAAGTCTTTACAATAAGCCGATTGCAAAGGATTGCATTATTTTGGGTGAGGTCGGCTTATCCGGTGAAATTCGTCCAGTGCCTTATGGTATTGAGCGGATTAATGAAGCAAAAAAACATGGCTTTAAACACGCGATTGTCCCATTAGATAATATGCCTAAAAAAGAGATTGGTATCAAGGTAACCGGTATTACAAAGCTTGCAGAAATTAAAGATATTTTGGTTTGATTTTTAAACAGGTATGAGTAAGGATTTAAATGTTATCTCACACATTCAAATTTACCTAGCAATAAAATTATCTGCTAAGTTAAAAAGCTTTCGCCACAAAAATCGGTATTTTCACTGAAAATTTATTTGTCTTTATAAAGTAAAATAATCACAAAATTTATTTAAGGGTAATCGTGATGTCAAATTTCGTACATTTTTATTGGGCTGGCGGAAAAATTCCGTATATGGTGAAGAAAAATATTATACACTGGGCACAACATCTAAAAGACACAGAGTTTGTACCTGTCTTGTGGACAAATGACTCTGTGTTTAAAGAAATGCAGACGCAAATAGAGTCCGAAAAAAATAAAGCGACGCTTACAATTGGCGACCCAGTTTATCACTTATTGGTAAAAGAAAATAACATCAAAAGAAACACTATTGAAAAATTGAATAAAATAACTGATTTAAAATCAGAAGGTAAACTTCTTTGGAAGCCTCACTCCAGTTTGTTAGATTCAGGAAGGAGTTGCTATATAATTATAATTAATGCAGAAACATATCTTAATGAAATCGCAAATCGTGATAACTCCGGCAAAGTTTTAAAAGAGAACGTTGAAAGTATCAAACTCTGTTATCAGTTAGCCAATGAAAATAAATTATTTGCTTTAATGAAGGATAAGTTTATTCCATTTATTATTTCCCACTTTGGCGGTTTTTATTTTGATGCAGATATAAAGCCTAAACTAGAAACAGCATTTTTTAAAAACATGGCGGATGTTATAGGTCTTGATACAAATAATAAAATGGAATTTAATGTATTAGGCGGTAAAAATCCGTTATTATACAAATTATTAAAATTTGACAATGACGATGATACTCCCGGCGTTTTGGATAAATCAAATGTGCTTCATGAAGACGTTGGATTTTATTTTTGTCCCAATCCTACAAAAATAAAAGATCCGAGTGGAAATTACATTAAATTTCTAGAAAGCGATACCGAAAAGTTAAGTTTATTGAAAGATTTTAAAGAAGGCTTAGATAGGTATACTGAATTGTCAAAATTAAAGAAAGATCAAAACAAAGAAAAAGGCATACTCGATATTTCTAAAGAATGGATCGATTGTTACGGTCAAGACAAATATGATGCTGCCTTTAACTTATACGAAAAATCAGGGAGCTTGGTAATTAATGAAGACTCAATAGAGAAGATGCTTTATGAGTGCGCCAAGCAAAGCTAAGGCAATCAAGCTGGACAATCCAGCCCAGAAAAAGGCTAGCCACCAGTCTGGAACCGAACTACACATAATGCAAGGTAACGAACATTATGAAGCTGTAGTAAGGGCGGTCTATCAGCCACAACGCAAGTGAAGGTATTGAGCCCCGTAATATATCATCGTCGCACCTGATCAAGGTTTTCATTTGCCTGAAATCAGCACTACGCAATACGTAAAGGCGAGTATGCGTGGAGGTGCCGGGGTCTGAGTCCGTAGCGGGTCGATGAACTGATATCTTTGGAACGTGGGAGAACCTTGCTATTTCTTGATGCTTATCTTGGAGCCT
>NZ_QLIT01000098.1 GCF_003574485.1 Facilibium subflavum | reverse complement strand
ACTTGCCGGTAATTGCTGTAGGCGAGCTGGAATTGAAGGAACTATATCACAAGCTACACGAACCACGGACGCTAGGAAGTCAAAATATGTTGGACTAAAAAAGACTCATTTGCAGCAAATAGCAAGTGCAGCAGCAATAAATATACACCGAATTATTGACTGGATTACTGATAAAACACGTGAAGAAACTAGAGAGTCTAGTTTTGGTATTTTACAGCCAAAGGCAGCATGATGGCAATTCGCCAACAGTATCCTATTGATTTATGGAGCAAGTCAACTTAGGCAATACCAAGCAAAATATAAATAAAAATATTGCTTGATGTTGCTTGATTGACCTATAATCTCATTACTGTAACTAACTTTAAGTTTTAAAATGCTATCATTTGAACTAACAGATGAGTTGAAAACCAAGGTAAAAGAGGTTAACAATAAATTTGTATCGTTATACGCAAGCCTTAAAAATATAAATGATGACGAGATACTAGCAATAAAAAAATACTCTCGTATTAGCACTATTGGTGCTTCTACTCGAATTGAAAACGCTGTTTTAACTAACTCTGAAATCGATTGGATTGATACAATATTAACAGTTGATGGAAAAACAACAGCCTTTGATGCTCAAAAACATCTTATTGAAAATAAGTTATCTAAAGATAGGGAAAGAAGTATTGAAGAGGTTGCTGGTTGTCGAAGCATGTTACTACGTATTTATCATGATGCTAAATTATTCATGCCACTTAGAGAGATTGATATCAGAGGGTTGCACACAGAATTAATGTCGCCACATTTAAAATCTAGTCCATACGTTGGTAATTATAAGATTCAATCTAATTCAGTAGTTGAAACCAATAAGATAACAGGCGAGGTACGGGAAATATTTAAAACTGCTGATGCGGGCATAATGACGCAAACAGCAATGCATGAACTTGTTTCGTGGTATAATCAGGCAATCATTAATGAAGCATGGACAATTCCCGTCATATGTGAGTTTGTTTATCGTTTTTTGGCAATACATCCTTTTCAAGATGGCAATGGTAGATTAGGAAGAGGATTGTTTTTACTTGGACTGCTTCAATCTAACGATTTAGCATTAGCCAGTTTAACGCCCCTTATTTCAATAGACAGACAGATAGAAAGATGTAAGGAAGAGTATTATTTTGTTCTTAACTCATGCTCAAATGGAAAGTACACAGAAAACACAGCTGACTACAAAATTGAATATTTTTTAAGATTCATGCTTAAAATGATTTCAAGATCCATATCAGATGTTGATGTATATAGGCGAAAATACTCTGAAACTAAAAAATTATCAGAAAGTTCATCTAAAATTTTAGATTGCTTTAAAGAATATCCAGAAGTTAGATTAACAACAAAAATGATTGCTGAATATACTGAACTACCACAAAGAACAGTTAGCCATAACTTAGCGATCTTAACTAAACATGAGTTAATACAGAAGTATGGAAGAGGGTCTGCAACAAGATATCAGCTTACATTTTAGGTAAGCCAAAATTGCACTATAAAACTACTCATATTTTAACCAAGTAATAATTTATTGAAAATATATGCTTAATTTTTTAGCTTGATGTTAAGTAAATTCGGCATGGTTCAAATCCAGTATACACATGAAGGCAACTTTTGATAGCATTTAGAGAGCCGTTTAATTACAGCAATTACCGGCAAGT
>NZ_QLIT01000097.1 GCF_003574485.1 Facilibium subflavum | reverse complement strand
GTTGAGGCAGATATTAAAGGCTTCTTTGACAACGTGTCACATGACAAGCTAATGGGGTTTGTAAGGATACGAGTAAAGGATTCCAGTCTGCTTCACCTGATAGAGCGGTTTTTAAAAGCAGGTTACGTTGATAATGGCGTATTAATTGATACGGAAAAGGGCACGCCCCAAGGAAGTATCCTAAGCCCAATGCTAGCGAATATATTCTTGCATTATGTGTTAGATAAATGGTTTGAAGATACGGTGAAGAGTCATACCAAAGGATTCTGCAAACTTGTAAGGTATGCGGATGATTTTGTGTGCTTGGTGCAGTATCAGGAGGATGCACGCAGAATTGAGCGGGCACTCTCAAACAGGTTTAACAGGTATGATCTACAGCTGCACCCAGAAAAGAGTCGGAATATTAGCTTTGGCAGGTACGAGAGGCTCAATGCGTCAAATACAGGTCGAAGAGCCAATACTTTCGATTTCCTAGGTTTTACGCATTATTGTGATAAGACAAGAAAGGGTTACTTTAAACTGGGGCGTAAAACAAGTGCTAAGAAGTTTAGAGCGAAGTGTAAAGATTTAAACACTTGGTTTAAGGCTATTAGGAATTTGCTCCCGACGAGGCAGTGGTGGAAAACACTCAAAGCTAAGCTAAGAGGGCATTTTGAATACTATGGCGTGAGCGGGAATTTTCCTGCAATCGCAAAATATTACTTAATTGCCAA
>NZ_QLIT01000096.1 GCF_003574485.1 Facilibium subflavum | reverse complement strand
GATTAATTCAACGGTAAAGAACTATTTACCCACAAATTCCGAATGCGCCCTTATTTTTCTGTATTTGTAATGGTTCTTGTGGTTTTTGGATCTTTGCATGGCTGCTGAGATTATCTTCAGGCTGTTCTATGCTATCGGTTGATTCTTGAACTTCTTTAGGGTCAATTATTGGTTTTGTTTTTGCTTCAAAACTCGTAGTTTCAGATCTCTCATCTACTATAGCAGAAGAAACAGCTGGCTTTTTGATGCGCTCATAGCTTGTTTGTTCAAGCGTTGTTTGAACAGGATTGATAGCTGGTTTTTCTACTGGAGGGTATTCCTGAGCTTCAGTGTGCGCTTGACGATTTTGCTGGTACACTTTATCCAAATCTTGTTCAATCAAATCACTAATCTCCAAAGTATAATGCCTATCCTTGCCAGCTATTGATACCTCCAGGTCTTGGTGCGTTTGATCTTTCCCGAGAAGGTTTGCCAAATTCACCTCCTGATCAATAAACTTAACATTAATATTTAAAAATTCCGCTAATAACATTATCTCATAAGCACTATAGTCGTTTCTCGTAGATGGACTTAAGAAGCTTGAACCATATCCATCATGAACAGCTATTTCGCTAAATAAGCTTATGACACCGGAGCTAGTTTTGCTCTCTTCCATCGCATAAAGCGAAACGGCAACTAAAGCGCTATTTAATGGACTTTCTGGAAGAAGGCTTTTATTTCCATCTATACTTGCTTGTCGTAAAATATCTTTAAGCGATTTTTGCCCATGTTTAATTTCACTAATATATTGCTCAACTTGTCCTTTTTGGCCTTGTAAGATATTTCGTAGCTCTAGGTATTTCTCATCCGTTGAATTGCTTAATCCTTCACATGCCTGTAATAACTTGTCTAAGCCCTCACCGTTGTTGTCATAGTTAACAACATGAGCAAAAAACCCAGCTAATAACGCACGTATACCACAGGTGCCGTCACCTCTTGTTAGTAATCTTTGCTGATAGAGAGGATCGCCACTGGTATCCAATAGCAATCCATTTTTTGCTCTTATGCTGCCGCTCAGAGCATTACAGTGCTGATTAAGTGCATCATCGCCTTCATCCTTCTGCAATGCAGCTATCAAACCATTTATGTTTTCAAGTTCTTTATGCTTAGAATCAAGAAAAATCCTCAGCTGCCCTTGCTTTTCATTTGCCTCCAAAGTGCTGAACAGAGACATATCATCTTCAGTAAACAGCTGAAAATTTTCCTTATCAGCCTCTGTGAAACCTTGTTGGGGTATATTATGTTGTGTTAAAAAATCGTCTAAAGTCATATTTTCCTCTCTTCTTATTTGATTTTGCTTATCTTGTTGCACTGAAATACTAGCCTGGCTAACGCTCGCACCATCGCTAAGTTTTTGATGATTTTCAATAGGTTGTGTCACTAACTTCGGCGTTGGGGGGGAATTTGGCATTGCATTGTTATGCAAGAGTGAATGATAAAATATAATTTCACCTTTACTCAGCGAGTTAATGGTCGCTATACGTTCTTCATCTTGTCCCCGGTTCCCACCATTTTTTTCCACTTCCATTAATTTTTTTGCATCAAATAATTGTTGATTAAAACTATCGCTCGAAGAAGCATCAATATGGATACCTGGTAGTAAAATTTCTTCGTCTGTTATTATATGTGTCCTTAGCTGCTCTTGTGCCAGTGTTAAGCTAACATGACAGCCTTCCTGCCCGGCTTTATGAGACAATGCCTGCATTAAGTTATCTGGGACTTGTCGAAGGCGTTCCTCCGTTTCCTGGCTAGCAAAAATAGCATCGTTATAAACATAGACATTTTTGAAAGCTTGATTTTCTATAGCATTTAATACTATTGTATGCTCCATATCATCACAGAAAACAACATTTTGGCAATTACCTAAGCAATTTTTAATACCTTGTTCTCTTTCACCTAGTGTTTGCAGATAATTAAAGCCTTTTTGATTAACCTCATATTTTCCAAAAAACCTAGGCTCCGCTATAATCACAGTTGTATCTTTATCATTAGCCTGCTGAAGCAACTCGTGGTAATAGTTCTCCGCATCACCTTTGTTCATCGTATTTAAGCAACCAATCAAAACCACAAGCTTTTTATCGGCTTGTGGGACTTGTGCCATATCTATACCTTCACCTGTATTCATCAATTGGGCAGCATTGGCTTTTTGCTGTAAAGCTTCTATTAGTTCGTGGCTATCCCCACTACTTCTAACTTTGTCTATAGTGTCTTTTAGTTGATACTTACCGTATGCAGTTAAGCTTTCCCAAGTTTTAAGTAAACTCGCCTTTTTGATTTGATCCATATCACTAGATTGTATGATGAAGGCTACTTCTTTGTTTATTTCTAATATTAAGCTGTTGAAATCTTTGTAGAAGGTGCTGTAAATTTCCTTTCGTTTTCCCTCATTGTCAGAGGCTGCATTATATGCTCTATTGATTTTGAACTGTAACTTAAAATTACCACAAATGCGCTCACCTATTTCTGTTAATTGATTTGTTTGGTTATCATAGACTTCAACACCCATTTGGCAAGCATACTTTAATGCTTGAGCCAGAGCTGGAAGCAACTGTAGGTTTTTTTGGGTAACTGCACTATTAATAGCCTGTTGTAATTCTCTATTATCTTGAAGATAAGCACCATACTCTTCTAAGCTACCTTGTCTGACATTATAGAGTTTAACATTTGATTTACTGACACCAACAAGTGCATATAGCAACTCTTGGTTAAGCTTACCGTTTTGAGCAATATGATTAATAGCCATTTGCAATTGGTAGCTGTTTTTTAATGTTTTGTACAGTTCGCGATCAACAACTCCTATCTGATAGATATTGATTAGCGCTTGCTGCAAATGGGGTTTACTCAATAATTCTTGGTATTCTTGTTGCTCGTTTGCAAAATCTAGTTTATGTAAAATAAAGGCCGAGAATAATAAATTCATACTAAAATTCTGAGATAAATAACCTGAAGAAGTATTTAAAAGATCATACAAATGTTGAGGTAGCTCATCTTTTTTATAAATCCCGGGATAACCACTTAAATCACAGTACTGAAGTTGATAGTTTGAAATATCAAGGGCATTACCTAAGTCTGGCATGAACAACACTCTACAAAGCGCAAAATGATCTGCAGATTCTCTCGTTGGCACATCAACTGCTTGATGATTACCCTGCATAACCGATAGTAGACCAGCATGCATATAATGAGGCGTCCCACCAACCCCTTGTGGATATCCATCATCTAGCAAAGTAGAAAGGCCAAAATCAATCAAAGTTACTTTTGAAAGATCTTTGCTCACCATTATATTCTCCGGTTTTATATCCATGTGAGCTAACTTTTGGCTATAACGAACATCAGCTTTTCCCTGGTGTAGTTTGTATAATGCATCAATAGCAAGCAAGGATAAATCCGCTTTCTGCGCTTTAGTAAGTGTGTTGTTATGTATAACTGATGCTAGGTTCTGTTTACCAAGATAAGTCATTGGTATATATTCATACCCAAACTTCATATGATCTACCTTTTCTCCTGCCAAGCCCAGGTTTTGCAGAGCAGCAATCTCATTAGTTGCTGCTAATAATGACAAATTATTCACTTTAAGTGCTACCTTAGTTCCGTCTTTCATTTCACATAGCTTCACTTTACCAAAACCACCTTGTCCTAATTTGGCATATTGCTCATTCTGCTTCATATCTGGTAACGCAAGCATTCCATTATGAGTCTTTAAAAAGGAATGCGTGAACTTATAGTTAGAACCATCATTCAATTTATAATATAACCCCTTTTTTAGATGTGCTCCTGTAGGGTATTGGGCGCAAAGTTCAGCTGCTTTTTCAAATTCTTCAGTTCTTTTTTCTGGTGAATCCCAATGTAATTTCATTCTTCCAAATCTCTAAAAATTTATTTTGAAAATAGAGTACCAGTTTTTTTATTGGGATTTAATGTGATCAGAAAAACTAAGACATTATGTCTAAAGCTTAGCTACAAAGCAAGCCTGGACAAACTGTCTTTAAAATATAGGCTGCATGTTAAAACAAAATTAAATTTGGTAAAGTGGATCAAAACATCATCAACTTATATGACGAAATGGAAATATTTAAAATTGACTATAAAAGTAAAATAATTTATGAATTAAGAGAAGTAAAATGAGACATCCAATAAAGATTTTTAAAACCACTGCAGAATCAATTGAGCGATCACTTAAAAACCTAACTGATAAAGGAAAAGCACATCGCTTCAATATATTACTGGATCATGATAAGTTATTGACAGCGCTAATATATAGCGACAAAACCGATTTGTTGAATGAGCTATTTATGACGTGTAATCAAGATAAATTATATGATGCTATGCGCCGTAATAAAAACTTATTGAATAGTGTAATCAAAAATAATAAACTGCCATGCCTGATAAACAATATTTCTATAGAAACCTTGGGTAAAATAGCCCGGCTTCCTGTTGCTAAATTTTCTTCTTTACAATCTTATCTAGAAAAAGAGCAAACTACTGCAGAATCAATTGAGCGATTATTTACAAACCTAACTGGTCACGAAAAAGCAAATCGTTTCAATAGATTACTGGATGATGATGCGTTATTGGAAACGTTATTAATACATAGCAATAAAATAGACTTGCTGAATGAACTATTTATGACGTGTAATCAAGATAAATTATATAATGCTATGCGCCGTAATAAAAACTTATTGAGGAGTTTAATAAGAAATAATAAATTGCTATGTCTGGTAAACAATATTTCTATAGAAACCTTGGGTAAAATCGCCCAGCTTCCTGTTGCTAACTATTCTCTTTTACAATTTTGTCTAGAAAAAGGGCAAATTAATATGTTTGAAATGATTGCAAATAATTTGCTAAAAAATAGTCAGACTGACTTTTTATACTCACCTAATCCAAAAGGTTATTCGTTATTGCAGTATATGGCAGAAAAGCCTGAGCATTCAACGCTTTTGATGAAGCTTATGTATGCTTTACCTGATAATGCCTATAATAATTTATTCACAACGACATTTAGCAATGGGAACACATTATTACATGATCTAGCTGCTTTTAACCCGGAAATTATCACACCATTATTAGAAAGAATAAACAAAAAACATACCACTTTAATTACAAAAACAAATTCAAATAAAAAAAATGTTATTGACATACTAAAGGACAAGGGAGACCTAAAATTAATTAATCAACTATTAAACAGATTCACTCAGGATAATAAGATGTTTGTTGATATAATAACAAAAAAAGGAAATGATTCTTTGATAAATAATTTTTTTTATGATGAATTAAATAGTTTAAAATTATCACTAAGCTATCGATCAGAATTTGGGTTTCCACTACGTATGAATAATTCTAAGAAAAAATTACAAAAAATTCGGTCAGACGTAGAACATAAAACTAGTCGATACAGCACTAAAATAATAGAAAAGTCATTTTTTCCTTCTCAAATTAGCACTCTAAAAAATAATGAAGCAATTATTAAGGAGTGGTTAAAAAGACTCATTATTGAAGCTATAGATATAGCGCTTGAAAACCGTAAAAATAGACATAACAGGCTTGATATGAAGTCAAAAGCTTTATTACTTCTCAAACAACAGACACAAGCATTACCAAACAATACTTTAATCACTGAAATACAAAAAAAAGCTCTCCAGGTAGAGCGAATTCTCAGTCATCATACCAGCCGTTTTCGATTTAGAAAGCTTAGTTATCAACAAGCTCTAAAAGATAATTTTAAATTAAGCAAATATAATGAGACTTCTATGCCAAAAAGTTATATTCACACAAAAGAACACATCGATAGGATCAGAGAGTTATTATTTTTAAAAAACCCAGAACAAAACTTAAAAAACTCCTCGGCACCACCACTAATATATACATACAAACAGTTTGTAAAAACATATAAAGCAGATCTAAAGTGCATTAGCGAGTCGAGCCCATCCACCTAACTGTATAAAGTGCTGTAGATATTTTTATAAATACATGTCTACATGACAGAAAAAGGAATACCGAGTTGAAAAAGCTCTTCCATTGCGAGTAATTTACCTTGATCAGTGACAGGTGAGTCTTTTTTTACAAGAAGAGGAACATCAAACTGCAGCGCGCTGAGACTTCCGCCTAAGACTGTATTATAGGCCAGATTGCTGATACTATTTACATTAAAATTTAGGCTGCCTTCCAGTATAGATGTGCGTGTAAACTCCATCACCATCCCATTTAATGCCATATAGCCAGCGCCTTTGGCCATTTGAGATACTTTTGCTTTACCTGTTAACTGTTTTTCCCAATGATTATTGTCACTTTTAACATATTTTGCATAGAATTTCCCACCCCAGCTTCCAGATATAGTTCCAGAGTGAGCACCGCTAATGATTTCATGCATTAAATTATACCCTGTTTTATCACTTTCAAGAATGGGAATAGCAATACCTTGTATTGTATCATCAACAGAAGAGAACAGTATAGATAGGCTGCCTTTATGAATTAAACTTAAGTTGTGAAAAAATAATGATATGTTTGAAAGCAATAATGAAGAAATACCACGCCAGGTTTGATATCTTTGATCACTAACAATTAAAGCAGCGTCGGTTGCAGCAGTCATACCTGCAAAAACTAAAGCGCTTTTTTGCGCGTTGGTAAGCCCTTGTATAGCGGGCCTGATAGAGGATTTAATCGCTTTTTCGGCAGATTTAGCAATGGCTTCAAAAACATTTTCGCCAAGAGAGGAGATGATGGCACCAATCGCAAAACCATCCGAGATATAAGATAGCGCACGAGATACCTGTTGATCTTTGGTTAAAATACTTGCCATGCCTGCAGATACTGACAGTGCTGTAAATACAGTAGCAACGATAGCACATGTTGCTGTGACAGCTAAATTGCCTGTTGGGTCTACCTTCATAACTGGGTTGCCATCAGCAAAACCATATTTGTTCCAGGTTGGATAGCTGTCTTTTGTAATAAATCGTTTTAGCGTTGGGTTGTAAAAACGATGTTGCATATATACAAGCCCTGTGCCTTGTGCTTGATATGCAAAGTTATAGCCTGTATCGGTTAGAGTACCTTTGCTTTCGCCATAGGCAGAAAAGTTCTGTGTTGACTTAATTTCAATATCATTATCTTTTTTTGTAAAAAGAATTTTATTATTTTTACCATCAGAAAGATAATAGTCCCAATTCATTAGATTGCTGTTTGTTACGCTGTTCATCACCGCACGATAAATTTTGTCAGTATCTAGTAAATAACTTTTTTCTTGATTATTACTTTTTGTGCTGAGTATTTGCATTTCATCATAATAAATGTCATAAGATGGACTTGCCTGGTGCGTTGTAGATGCGAGTAGGCCATCAGGCGTGTAACGATAGTTAAACACGCCATTTTGGTTGCTCAGTGATATAAGTTGATTAAAATCATTATATTGATAGTATGTGCCTTGCCCATCACTTAGTAAGTTGCCACTTTGATCATAAGTAAGGTTATATTTTTGTTCGTTTTTTGTATAACTAAGTAATTGGTCGTCATTGTTATATACATAGACTATTTTGTCATGATTATTTTGTTCTTCAATAATATTGTCATTGACGTCGTATTTATAGCTTTTATTAGTGATTAATTGTCCTTCAATAGAAGTCGTGGTTTCTTTTGTTAAGCGCTTAAAGTCATCATATTCATAGGTTGTATGGTAGTTAATATCTGCATTCTTGGTGTTGATATCAGAGCTGCTTGTAATACCTGTTAATAAGCCATTTGCAGAAAAAATTTTCTTAATCGAAAGTATATTTCTATTTTTCTGATCTTTTCGTATAAGACCAATAACTTGATTAAAAGGATCAATTTGGTAGCTTTCTTGATAAACGTTGCCGATCTTTTTGCCAATGATAACACCCAATTGTTTATTTTGGTCTGGGTGCTCTTTTGTGCTGTACTGGTATTTGATTACTTGATCTTTTAGCTGTGCACGCACCAATTTTTCTTTTTGAAATGTGTAATATGTGCTATTGCCATACACATCGGTTATTGATGTTCTTTGTCCATATTGATTATAGGTTTTTTGTAGCATACGCCCATTGGGATAGATAACCTGGGTAAGTTGCCCATTAACTGTGTATGTAAATGTAAGCTTTTGCCCATCCAAGTTTGCTAAGATTAATTTTCCATCTTGGTCATATGTATTTTCATAGATATGTTGTTGTTTTTTTTGTAAAATGGAGCATATTAAATTACCATTATCGTCGTAAAATAATTGTATTTTTGTACCATCATCATGCTGAACGTTAGATAGTTTACCTACTTGGTTATAACGATACATTACATGATAGCCTTTTGCGTCGGTGACTTGTACTAAATTGGCATCCGCATCATAAGTGTATATGCTGCTTTTTCGCTGTGTGGTTTTTCTATCTACTGTCTGTATTTTCTTTTGAAAAACAACGTTGTTGTTTAGATCATAGTAGGTCTCTACTGTTTTTTTATCTTGCACGTTCGGGGCGAATGTGACTGCAATAACTTTGTTATCAGGGTTATACATATAATTTGTTTGGCTGAGTTTTTTGCTTGATTGTTTGAGATGTTTTGCTGTTGTTAAGGTTAGTACATTACCTAAACCATCATAAACTTTATGATAAGCTAATTGATAATCAAGCTTTTGAGGGTTATGGCTGTTGGGATAAAAAACCTTTGCAATTTCCTTACCATCAGCATCAGTAAAAGATTGGCTGGCTTTAATGCCATTAACCATGACGGTTTGGCTTAATGTAGCAAAGTCATATAAGATTTCTCCTTGATTGCCATCATGGTCAAGTGACTGAATCGGCATGCCTAAGCTATTATAGTTAAAGGTTAATTTGTTGCCGAATTTATCAATTTTTTCATCAATTAAACCAAGCTGGTTATAGTGTTGTCCACTTTGAAAAACCAGTTTTTCGTTATTTTCTGGATCAGTGTTTTGGTATTTTGCAGTGATGCGTGCCAAAGCATCATAATTAATCTTAACTTTAGCGCCCATTGGTGTCGTTTTAATCACAGCATTTTCGCCATGGCTTTGATAAAGACGGTAATACGTTTTATATGAAACATGGTTTGGTAGCGTTATTTTTATAAGCTGCCCTGTTAAGTTATATTGGTAAGTACGCGCCACCTTGCCTGCAACGATTTTTTTTAAAACAAGACCTGTCATGCTATCAATAATTAATGATGATTTCTTACCAGTTGCTGTCGTTGTTTCAATAACTTTTAATTTTTTGGAGGGGTTATAATAATAAGCTTTATACTGTGTAGTTGAGTGAATGCCAAAGAACGATTTATTTTTAATCCATTTTAGGCTTTGCTGAATAACTTGACCTTGTTCGTTATAACGGAATTGATAAGCTTTCCATGGTTTGTCATTTTCATAGTAAATGGTGGTTGTTAATATTAGCTTTTTATCACTATCTAGTGTATTTTGATTTGTTGTAATGCTGTAGCTACTTTTACGTGGGTCCCAGCTAAAGGTTTTGGTCATTGTATTAAGGTTAAATGTGTTGTCATAAAAGGCTTTCTTTTTTAGCACAATACGCAAACTTTTGTTAACCGGGTTATAAATTGCGTGTTTGTATGAAGTGGTATTGCCACACTCATCATACTTAAATTGGTCCTGAGCAATTTTTATATAGCAATGTTTGTCAAGACTGTAAGCATAACGTGTGACTGTAGTTGGTCCATTATCATACGTTGATTGATGTTTATTATTAGGGGAGCTTGAGTATTGATAGGTGGTTTTTAGCATAGGTTGAGTTGTTGTTTCCGGTAAATAGTTATCAACTTCTATAGGCCTTCCAGCATAATTATACAAAATGCGTGATTTTTGGCCTTTGCCATGCTTTTGGTCTTTATAGATAATAACATCATAAATAAAAGCCTTATTTTTGCTTTCATATAAGCTGTCTTTATCGTTGGTCATTGAGTATAAAGGGTAACCTGTATAAAAACGTCCACTGTCTCTGCCATAAAAGTAAGTGCTGCTATGCGCAATCTTGCGGCTTATTTCATCGTAAACGGTATACTGGCTTACGGCATAAACCTTTTTTGCTGTAGATGTAAATGATGCTGGCAGTTGTGTATATTGCAGGTATGTTATCTTACCGCTTGGATAACGAATATTTCGAATAAGGCCATGTTGTGTATCTGCACCGTAATCAATAAACGTACTGTAACCCATTTCATCTTGATATGCTCGAACACCATTTTGATCAAAGAAAATAGACTGGATATGACTTTGCTCTAAACTGTCTGTATAGTGAATATTGATTTTTCCGGGTGAGTAGGTGAAGTGAAAAATTTGGCCCAAACTGTCAGTAATACTTCTTATATTATTATTAAGAATATTTTGATGAGTAGATGTGTAGTCATAAAAAATACTGTTATGAAAGCGGTCAGACTTGCATATGAGTTTACCATAATGGTCAAAGTACTCAGTTTCACCATTTGGCATACGTAGTTTATAGGCGTATGTCTTAATTGATTTTAATGGTGTTATCAGTATTTTTTCAGGGAAGATGCGTTCAAACTTTATTCCTTTATTATTTACATACTTTAAACCAGAGTGGTAAGCATTTGTATTAACCCAGTTGGTATCGATAAGGTATGATTTTCCATTCAAAATTAATGAGTTATTCGTGATATAATCGATATTAAATTTCCATTTGTCTGGCAACCCTAAAATTCCATAGCTATTGACATCAAAATAAATATTTAAATTAATAGGGTGGTTGCTTGCGGTGTTTTCTAATAATTTAATTAAAAAGTTGAAGTTGCCAGAGGCTGGGTCAACGCTTTCTTGTGTTACTGTTGATAGTCGGTTGTTGATTTGGCTAAATGGCATTTGCTGTGTGTTATCTATTGGTATGTTAAGTGACAATTGACTGGTTGGGTAACTATCCAATGATGACGCTTTTAATTGGTTGATTATCTTCACTTTCTTTTCAGTACGACTACCTAGGTATTGTGCAAAGGCTAAATTATGTGTTGCCGTTAAAAAAATCAAAAAGTAAACAAGCCCCTTTTTGCTAATATATTGCAGGAAATTTAACATTTTTGTCCCCATGATGATTTTATAATTCTGATATCCTGTTTTGATAATGAATAGTGTAAATACAAGTTAAGTATTGCGGTAGCGAGACAAATCAAATATCAAATATGCGTTTCCACACCCTTTCCATTCGGTTGTTGTTTTAAAAGAACGGCCTTGAAAAGGCGAGATAAAAAAGCTGTTGGTTTGATTCAGAATAGTTGCTTGGTTAGAAGAAAAAATACTTCTATAGGACATGTCAAGTCGCATACTATCTTGTGTGTGGCTCTCATTTTCATCTAAAACATAATCAACAAAAGAGTCATCTGTTGCACAAAAATCGCCACCAGAGCTGCTGCTTTTTGTTTCGATATAATATTTTTCCTTTGCACAGTAAAGTCCTGCTGGTGCATATTCAGGAAGCATTATATGATAAATAACATCTTTATAAGTTAATTTTTTTTCACTACCATTATCAGGCGGGTACATACACCACTTATTCATCGCTCTCATTTGATAATGTAATGGCTTTGAGTTTGGGATGTTATCTTTATATACACAAAAGCCTAAATTTGTTCCAGCCCCAGCAAAGGCTTGCACAATATAAAAACAGAATAAAATGAAAAGGCAAAAATACTTTTTCAACATAACAATAGCTCCTTTATTTATTTCACTTAACAATAAGGCGGCAAATAGCATCTCGCCTTATTAATAAGCAACCAGTGTAGATAGTTTTTATTAAGCTAGTCAATAAAAATGATAATCATTATTGAAAGTTATGCCTGTTTTAAAACGATGGGGCATTATAAGGCATTGGGTAAGGGCTTATATTATAGGGCGAATAATATAAATGGGAATTAAAATAATAATGAAATAAGCAATAAATGCCGCGGTGCAGCAAAGCTCACGTGTAATATACAAACATTATAGTATGTATAAGATAATGTTTTATAATAAGGTTTCTAACCAGTTCAAAAAGGCCTAGGTGTAGGGGTTATGCTATTGTCATAACTGTTTTCTGGATCTTTTTTCATTGCTTTTGAGGCTTCAAAAGCAATTTCTGGTGGCCAGTGTTGTGCTCCAAGGTTTGGTGCGCTATGGTTATGCATAACAGTTTCACACATTGCCTTGAAATCAAGAAAGTATTGTGGATTTGACGCATCTTTAATAAAGTCCAGGAAGGCTTTATTTTCTTTTTCATTTAGTTTTTCATTACTTTTTAATTTATCTAATAGCTTAGAAAACTGCTGTCGTTTAGATATGGATAAATTACTCATAAATAGATTCTCCGAAACGTTTCATTAATTATTTTTAGTAAAGTTGGATAAAAAAAACTGGTGCAAATACCACTAGCAAAGCCAAAAATGTGTCCCTCCCATGAGACTTTTTTCTCCCCTGGAAATAGGCTATAAAACAGTTGACCAAGTTGAATCATGCAAATTACAGCCATTACAATAGATAATAGGGATTGATAAAAATAAGCGTTAAACAATAAACAACCCCAGTAACCCATTATAAGGCTAGAAGCGCCTATGTGAATAGCTTTACGACCAAATAACCATGTTAATATACCGCTTAATAGGGTGATGCTTAGCGAGCAAATAAGATAGTAAGGTAAACCATAGGTACACATAAGTAAACTCAAGGCAATAAAGAAAAATGAGTTTGAAAATAAGTGAGTGTAATCAGCATGAAGCACTGGTGATAATAGAATACCACGTAGACCAACCAGGTTTCTAGGCACAATACCAAAATTATTAAGCTTATAAAAACACAGTTGGTTAATAACTTGTATACACCACATAATTCCAGCAATTGAAAGCACAAAAGGAGCATAATGATGTAGTGAGTCAAGAATATATTGGGTCGTGGTGTTCATATGTTTTTTTACTTTTATTTATTTACTTGGTTATTCTATGTGAATTTTGTCCTTTGGCTATAGTTTGATGACTTTATAGACACAACGTCTTTATTATTTTTGTCACGCATGTCATTTTCAAATGACACTAGTCGTTCATGAAGGTGATATATTCATCGTAAATCATTTTGCGATGTTCAGTGTTGAAGAAGTTTTCAATCGTTTTAAGCGATTGGACTGCAGGTAATAGCAGGGATTATTAGCAAAATCATATCGCTCAAAAATGCAAGAAGTTCGATGACAGAAATACTGTAAAATGGTTTGTGATGAGTATATATAATAGTCTATACGCACAAACAATACGTGCGTTTTCCAGCCAATCATGCTAGTGTATTTTTACGTTGAAAAGATGAGTTTCTCAATAAATGCATTACGGTCACATTATTTTTGATTTTGATTCAACCTTGATTCAATTTGAATCTTTGGAGATGATTTTAGCCAAAGCGCTTGAAGCGTATCCTGATAAAATAAAAAAGATTGCGGATTTAACAACCAAGGGTATGAATGGGCAAATGCCGTTTAAAGAAGCGTTATATAAGCGTCTTGAAATAGCAAAACCAACAAAAAAAGCGATAAATGCTTTTATCAATCAATACTGCCCAGGTGCTTTAACTTTGGGAATGAAAGGTCTTATCCAGAGACTTCATCAGCAAGGGGGTATGGTACATGTGATAAGTGGTGGTTTTAAAGAGGTCATATTACCTTTTACCCGTTATCTAAACATTCCTGATGAGAATGTCCATGCGCTTGTGCTTTTATGGGATGATAATTGCAAGCTTGTTGGAGTTGATGAGACAAATGGTTTTGCTGACTCAAAAGTTAAAGGCATGGAAAAACTAGGTGGTCAACTTCAAGGTAGAAGTGTTATTGTTGGTGATGGTATGACTGATTATCAATTATATCATAAGCGATTGGTAGGCGATTTTGTTGCTTATGCTGAGCATGTGAAACGTGATGAGGTTATCGCATTAGCACCACATGTCGCATCATCTGTTACTGATTTATACCGTCTTTTTGATTTGCCCGTATTGAATGAATAAAAGCGATAATAATGAGCCCAATACCAACGGTGCCGGTTAACCACTCAGGAACATGGATAAATATCTTAATAAACATCACAATGGCTAAAAAGCCAATGGCATAGTGGGCGCCATGTTCAAGATAGCGAAATTTTGCCAGGGTTTTGTGTTTAACAAAAAAAATGGTTAAAGAGCGTACATACATGGCACCAATCCCAAGGCCAATCATGATGATGAAAATATTGGTCGAGATCGCAAATGCACCGATAACACCATCAAAACTAAATGAAGCATCTAAGACTTCCAGGTATAAAAACCCCATTAATCCATTTTGCATGACTTTGCCTGTCATGTTGCTGCTAAAGGCATAGTTTAAAATGCCTAGTGCTTCATGAATCATTAATCCCATTAAAAACGCTAAAGCTAACGTACCACCTTGGTTAGTTGTTGCATTTTCAATAACAATATAACCAATCACCAAAGCAATAATAATATAACCACCTGGATAACCACGTAAAAGTGAGACGAATCGATTTTCCTCCAACCAGCTGATCCAGTGACGCTCATGGATTTCTGCAACGAAAAATTTCAAAAAGACCATGATTAAAAATCCGCCACCAAAAGCGCAGATTGTCGGAAACCCAAGCTCAAGGGCGTGCTGATAGGCTTTAGGGTCATTGATTGCTAAATGAAAAACACCCGAAAAAGATAAGCTTGTTGTCATACTGACAAGTAAGATAGGAAAGATGAGTCGCATACCAAAAACGGCGATGGGCAGGCCAATCCAGATAAATAGCTTTTGCCATTTCTTAGGCATTTTTTCCAAAACTTTGGCATTGACAACGGCATTATCAAAGCTTAGAGAGATTTCTAAAAGTGCAAGGATTAAGACCAGATAAAGTGCATATGCTTTATGTGTTGGTTCAAGTAATACTGCTGCGATAATACCAACTAGTGTAACCGCGAAAGCACTATAAAAATATTTGATTTTCTGCATGGTTATTCTTTTCCTGTCCATTGTTTTTGTTCAGAAAGTTGAAGCCCAAAGACATCAAGTGTGCGATAAACAAAATCATCGATAATATCTGACAAACTTTGTGGTCGATGATAAAAGGCAGGAGTTGGCGGCATAATGATCGCACCGGCTAAGGTGGCTTTTTTCATATTTTCAATGTGGATAAGGTTCAGTGGTGTTTCACGAACACATAAAATAAGTTTACGTCTTTCTTTTAAGACAACATCGGCAGCACGTGTAATAAGGCTTTCACCGATGCCATTGGCGATCTCAGCAAGTATTTTCACCGATGATGGAATAATTATCATGCCATCAGTTGGATAAGAGCCACTGGCAATAGGCGCGCTGATATCGGCGTTACTGTAACATGTACTTGCTAATGCCTTTATTTCTTGTGAGCTGTATTGTGTCTCATAGGCACGAGTTAACTCGCCAGGCTTTGAAACAATAAGATGTGTTTCAATATTTTGCGCCTTTAGCACCTTTAGCATGCGCACGGCATATTCAATACCTGTAGCACCTGAGATCCCAATAATAATGCGATTGTGTTTTAACATTGACCAATAATCCTGTATTAATTTTCAAAATAGTCAGGTTAGCGCTTTTAAAGCAATGGCTTCGGAGTATAATGGAAAAATGCTAATTGATCAAAGTACAAGAATGAGTTTAAGTATAGCGCTTGTTATTATTATTGTGTTAATCATCATTATTTTAACATGGAAAAATATGATGCATGCACGTGAGATTGCAATTGCCAGAGCGGTTAAGATATGCAAACAGTGGGATGTATTGTTGCTGGATGATACGGTTTGTTTGACGAAAATAAAATTAATCAGAAGCCATGGTGCCGTTGGTGCTGTTTGCTTTTTCCGGGAGTACAGTTTTGATTACACGATTAATGGTGCTGATCGTTTTAAAGCCGTTTTACAATTTACAGGCAAGTGCTTTAATCGCGTGATTTCTGATGATAGTGCCGTTAGTCCTCTAGATGCTAATCATGTCACAGGACGCAAATCTCATAATAATGTTATTGAGTTAAATCATTTCAGGCAATCCAAAGATGATAAGAATAAGGATGATTGATGATTGATTTATACCAGTTTCCAGCTATGTATGGCTTGCCAAACGTCAGCCCCTTTTGTATGAAGCTTGAGAGTTATTTAAAAGCACAATCACTTACGTATCAAAAGCATGGAACGATTGATATGCGTAAATCGCCGACATCAAAGATGCCTTATGTTTATTATAATAATCGTTATTATTCAGATAGTGGCTTTATTATCACAATGCTTGAAAAAGACAGCCATACGCCCATGCAAAAAGCGCTTAGCGATATACAAAAAGCACAAACACAAGCCTTTGGCAGACTTTGTGAAGAGCATTTATACTGGGCGCTTGTTTATAGCCGCTGGGTAGATAACAATACAGGCAATACCTGGAAAAAAGATCTCTCATCACAAAGCAATATGCCTGGTTTTTTATTTAAGATGATTCTAAAAGTGATGACAAAAAATGTCATTAAACAACTAGATGGCCACGGGATAGGGCGCCATACAAGTGTACAAATTTATCAGTTGGCAGACCAGGATCTTAAGGCTTTATCTGATGCATTAGGTGATCAGGATTATTTTTTTAATAATGAGCCTACATTATTAGATCATACGGTATATGCCTTTACTGCTTCGATTTTTTATACCCCATGGCAAAACCCATTAAAACAAAATGCGCAAGGTTATCCAAATTTATATGCACATTGTCAGCGAATGCTGGCGCGTTTTTTTAAGGAGTATTTATGAGCCTTCATATTGCCTTTCAAGGCGAGCATGGTGCTTACTCAGAACAGGCGATTCAACGTTATTTTATAAATGAAAAAATAAACACACAACCTTGTTCTAGTTTTGAGCATGCTTTAAGTTATGTGAGTGAGCATAAAAGTGATTTGGTCATGTTGCCGGTTGAAAATTCAGTTGCCGGTAGTGTTATTAGTGCCTATGATGCATTATTAAAATATAACCTTTGTATCCATCAGGAAATTGTTTTAAAAGTACAACATTGTCTTCTTGCTAATAAGGGAGTCAAGCTTGAAGATATTTGTGAGGTGCGATCTCATGAGCAGGCTTTATCGCAGTGCCAAAAATCTATTCAGCAGCTATCTCTTGTGCCAAAACGTTTTAGTGATACCGCAGGTGCGGCGAAGTATATTGCTGAAAAAAAAGTAAATAATGAAGGTGCAATTGCCAGTGAGTTAGCGGCAAAAACCTATGGCTTAGATATTCTTCGTTATCACTTTGAAGATGAATCATTTAATTATACGCGCTTTTTTTTACTTGGCAGGCAAGCCTTGGAACTTGCATTTGACCCGGAGAAAAGATATAAAACATCCATTGTTTTTGCCACCCTTGATAAGCCAAATGCGCTTGTCCAGGTGTTATCATGTTTGTCAGATAATGGAATTAACATGACAAAAATTGAGTCAAGACCCTCTCGATCACGTGCATGGGAGTGCATTTTTTTTGTTGACTTTGAAGGACACGATAGTGAGGAACACATTCAAACAGCACTGTTGATGATTTTAAAGCGCACATCATTTTTAAAAAATTTAGGTTGTTATCAATCCACGTATGTATAGACGCTTTTTTCTGTACATTTAGATAAAATTATTCGATCATAGAGACCATAAAATATGATTTCAGCAGAAAAAATAAAAAAGGGTTGTTGTGAAGTTTGTAGATGAGGCCGTTATAACGGTTCAAGCCGGTAAAGGTGGCAATGGTTGTGTGAGTTTTCGCCGGGAAAAATATGTACCAAAAGGTGGGCCAGATGGTGGCGATGGTGGTCATGGTGGCAGTGTGTTTATTCAAGCAGATGAAAGTATTAATACATTGATTGACTATCGTTACCAACGTAATTACCAGGCAAAGAATGGTCAGCCAGGACAAGGGCGAAAGTGTGCCGGAAAAAATGGTGAAGATCTTTATTTAATTGTCCCTGTTGGAACGGTTGCCTATGATAATGTAACACACCAAAAAATGGGTGAGGTTTTACGCCATGGCGATGTGCTAAAACTTGCGCAAGGTGGTCGTCGAGGCATTGGGAATACGCATTTTAAAAGCAGCACGAATCAGGCACCAAGACAGTTTACCTATGGTGAGGAAGGGCAAATGTATGAGGTTCGGCTTGAGCTGAAACTCTTGGCAGATGTCGGGCTTTTAGGTTTACCTAATGCGGGTAAATCAACGCTTATCCGCAGTGTGTCAGCAGCAAAGCCAAAAGTGGCTGATTACCCATTTACGACGATGTATCCAAATTTAGGGGTGGTTCGTGTGGGATATAGTGATAGTTTTGTTATTGCAGATATTCCTGGTGTTATTGAAGGTGCTTCACATGGTGCAGGACTTGGTTTGAAGTTCTTGAAGCATTTAACACGAACAAAATGTATATTACATTTAATTGATATTGCGCCACCAGATGGCTCAGATCCGGTGGAAAACTATCATAAGGTTGAAGCTGAACTTAAGGCTTATAGTCAGGCGCTGTATAATAAACCGCGCTGGTTGGTGCTTAATAAAATAGATCAACTGGAAGAAGATGATGTTACTGCGAAATGCGAGCAGATTATCGATGACATTGGCTGGGATAAAAGCAAACCTTACTTTTTTATTTCAGCGCTTTCAAATTATAATACCCAGCAGATGGTTCAAAAAATAATGACGATGTTGAAAACAAAAGTTTAAACAAAGGGTAGTGTGATGAAAAAAAAGCTGTTATGGATTGTACCCATGGTGGGGTTGCTATCAAGCTGTGCTTCAATCAATCGTTTCTTTAATGCAAAACAAGCCCCTGCGCCTGTAAAAAGTATTCAAACGAATACGACGTATTATGTTGTTCAAGAAGGTGATACGCTTTATCATGTTTCACAACAATTTAATGTAACTGAGCGGACATTAATTCTTTGGAATCATTTACCGTCACCTTATTTACTCTCACCGGGTGATAAAATACGTGTTGCTCCCTTACCAGGCGAGAAAGTCTGGCGTGCAGGTGACAAGGTAACCGTGGAACCACAAGAGGTAAAACAGCCAGATAATATGTCATTGACAACTGAAAACACAGCTGATACTAAGACGGGCGAGCAAGATAATAGCATACCTGTGATTGATGAAAATGCAGCCCCAATATCTCATGTAACAGCCAATAAAAGTGTAGAAACGAAAAACCAAAAGCCGGTAGAGGCGTTGTCGCATGCGCAATATGATGATCTGCAAGGTGGTTCATCGACGCTGAGTAAGCAGGTTTATATCGTTCAAAGAGGTGACTCTTTAGGCTCAATTGCACAAAGATTTAACGTTTCAATGGCAGATTTGCAACAGTGGAATGATATCAAAGAACCCAGTTTGATTTATGTTGGTGAGAAAATTTATTTATATCCATCTGCTAACCAGAAAAAAACAACACACACAGCCTCAACACAGCGTGTGAAAAGCACGACAAAGCAACATACAGAAGAAATTAAAGCGCAAAATAAAGTACAGGCAAGCGAAATAACGCAAAAAACAGAAACAACAAAAGCAAATCTCGATAGTAAAGTAACTAATACGCATAAAACACCAGTCCAATCCGATACACATAAAATAAGCCCAACCAAGTCAGCTCAGCCGACATCAGTACAGACTGTTACAGCTTCAATACCTTCAGGTATGACAGTTGATAAAATTAGCTGGGCTTGGCCTTTAGCGGATAAAGGTCAGTTTGATAAACCAGATAAAGCCGAACAACTAGCCATTAATACAACACAAGGACAGGCGGTACTTGCTGCTGCAAAAGGTAAAATTCTTTATGCCGGTGTGGGCATGGGTGGTTATGGTAAGATGGTGATTATCGATCATGGCAATGGCTATATATCTGCCTATAACGATTTGAATCAACTTGATGTTAAAGAAGGTCAAGATGTTAATCAACACCAGTCAATTGGTCAGGTAGGCAAGTTTAATGGTCAATCAGCACTTGGTTTTGAAATCCGTCAAAATGGTCAGCTTAAAAATCTCGGTGATTTTTATCGGTTTTAAAGGTTCTGCTTTGGGTTTTCATGCTACTAAGGTAATGTAGCAAAGGTTTTTAAGGGGTCGGTCTTTCCAAAAAAATAGAAAACAGGGATTAAAAAAGTGTTAGTTTATATTTTTATCATTGCGCTATCATGGTTCTCGTTGAAGTTTCATTGGTTGATATATATTTTATTGACTTGCATGTTGGCTTTTATCGTACTAACAATTGTTATTTTGGCTAAAATGTTTAAAGCACTTAGGCAGGAGTTTTCTTGCCATTTTTCCAAAGCTAGCCTTTTAGCAAATATTAGTTTGGTAATTGTTGTGTGTTTCCCAGCTTTTTATATAGGCTATTACACGATCCCTTCTTTATTTGCTTTAAGCTATTTGTTTACTGTTAGCGTGGTTGAAAACTTGATCATTGTGTTCAAGAAAAATTCACAACAATCGCCTCACAATAAAAAATACTCTCAAATTGTTTTGGAATACGCTATGCCAGAGCTTCGCAAGTGCAGTACAGCCCAACAAGAAAAACTAACGTTAGATTTTTGCATTGCCATTTGGAATATGAGCATTTCGGGAGAATCAAAATCAGTTTGGAAAAAAGTTTACAAGCTGGCTAATAGAATTGATAGTGCCATGGATAAAAGGGAAGTTGAAAAATGGGTGAAAGCGTTAATATCAAGGAGAGCAAAAAGTTTTCATCGATATGCCTTTTATATTTCTTGGTATACTTTAACTTTTATTTCAAAAGACGAATATAGTTTAAAAGTACTCGTGGAAGACAAGAGTTAGACCTTTTAGTAGGGATATATAGACAATTTTGTTCATAAAAATGTTATTATTCCTTCTTCTATAAGTGTCGGATGTTTGTCTTTGGAAATCATACAAGAACTAATCCCCTTGCATTTAGCTTTATCATCAGTGTAAATTGTATTAGTGTTAATCAAAAAATTTATCTTGATTGACATGCCATCTTTTTATTGTGCTAATGGATAACCCAGGAGGTGAAAAATGAATTTGCTAGTTGATCGCTTAAATAAAGGTCCTTTAATCTGTGCTGAAGGCTTTTTATTCGAACTTGAACGCCGTGGCTATTTAACTGCCGGTGAGTTTGTTCCAGAGGTCGCACTTGAGCATCCAGAGATTTTAGAGAACTTGCATAAAGAGTTCCAGCATGCAGGGTCAGACATCGTTGAAGCGTTCACTTACAATGGTCATCGTGAGAAAATGCGCGTTATTGGCAAGGAACATTTACTTGAACCATTGAATCGCTCAGCACTTAAAATCGCCAAAAAAGTGGCTTTGGCAAAGCCAGGTAATTTGATGGCAGGCAATATTTCAAACTCTAATATTTGGGATCCAAATAATAAGCAAGCACAAGATGAAGTCAGACGAATGTTTAAAGAGATGGTAACCTGGGCGAAAGAAGAAAGTGCTGATATGATTATTGGTGAGACCTTTTATTATGCAGGGGAAGCCTTTGCTGCACTGGAAATTGCAAAAGAAACTGGTTTACCTGTAGTGATTACACTGGCACCGATGGCACAAAATAAGATGATGGATGGATTAGGGATAGTTGAGACTTGTGTTGAGTTGGAAAAACAAGGTGCAGATGTCGTTGGTTTGAACTGTTTTCGTGGCCCTGAGACAATGCTGCCATGGCTTTATAAAATCCGTGATGCGGTATCATGTCATATGGCGGCATTACCTGTACCTTATCGCACAACCCAAAATGAGCCAACGTTCTTTAATCTATCTGATGGGCACTGCACTTGCCCATCGCCACATGGCCGTACATTTCCAACAGCCCTTGATCCATTGTTATGTAACCGCTATGAGATTAGTGATTTTGCGAAAAAAGCCTATGATTTGGGGGTGAATTATTTGGGCGTTTGTTGTGGTGCCTCGCCGATGTTAATTAGACAGGTAGCTGAAAGTGTCGGTTTAACAGTCGAGGCCAGTCGATATTCTGAAAATATGAAAAACCATTTTATGTATGGTGAGAATGCGCGCTTACCAGAGCATATTAAAGCACTGGGTGAAACTGCATAAAAAAGTGAAACCATTTGTGGCGACAGAGAAAGAAGTAATTACCTTTAGTGTGCATATTAAGCCCAATTCAAAAACAAATCAGTTATTGGGTTACCATGGTGATGCGGTTAAAATCGCATTAAAAGCGGCACCTGTGGATGGTAAAGCCAATGAAGCGTTAATTGCGGCATTGGCTAAGTGGTTTGGGGTAACAAAAGCGCAGGTGAGCATAGTAAAAGGGAAAACTGCTCGTTCAAAACTTGTGAGAATTGAGTGCCCAAAGTGCGAATTAAAGGATTTGATTAAAATATAACGCAAACCTGTCGCTAGAAATAAGGTTTATGTATTGCCCATAAATCATTTTAAACTTTGATCAGTATATTCTTTTTAATCCATGACAAACAGAGGGATTGTGCGTTTTTTACGTAAGTGGCATCATAATTAATCTGTAGATTATCAGCAATGGTGTTAAGCGCCTGCTGCAAGGTTTGTGGTTGTTGTAATATCTCTGCAAGATAAGCACTAATAAGGTTTAGCTGTATAAATTGAACAGCAAATGATGCATCTTGATAAACAAGCAAAAAAACAGGTTGATCGCCTGGTTTTTCTGGCAAAAAATCAGGGGAGATTTGATGGACAGGGTATTGATAAACCCCAAGCTTAGCACTTGGTGCTAACGTTAATCTATCATTAAGTGTTAACGATGCAGTTTTTTGCTGTACATTTTGACTGATCTCAACGGCAAGCTCAAGCCATTCATAATGGATAAGCTCTTGTAAAAAGGGGTAGGCGAGCATCGAGTTTTCAACTCCAGTAATATACTCGACAAACTGTTTTGACAATTCACAGAAAAATGGGCTTTTGGCGGGATATTTGGCTAAAAATGATTTTATTAAATCATGCCATTGAGGTTGGGATAAAATGCTTATGGTTATTGGGAAAGTGCGGCGAATAACCCCTTCAATATTGTTATAAACAAGCTTTTGATAAAGTTGCATTCTTTCTTCTGTTACACCTTGGATAGGATGTTTTATACATTGCTTGCGGATGTTTTGCGTGAATTTATGTTGGGCTTGAAGAAGCGTTTTTGAAGAAGGCATTCAGGCATACTCGCTTATTTTTACTGTTTGTTGAATTCTGCTGATTTCTTGCAATTCATCAAATAGCGCTGTTAATGGCGGGATATTGAAATCACGCTCTAAGAGTGTCGGAAATAAGCCATGTCGCTGGTAGGTGTATTGCAAAAGCTGCCAGACATCATCAATCACTTTATCACCATGGGTGTCGATAATTAAATCATGTGATTGGCGTTTATGTCCTGCGATATGAATATAATGAATATGGCTACTTGGCAATTGATCAAGAAAATGCTTGGCATCATAATTGTGGTTGATGCTATTGACATAGACATTGTTAACATCAAGCAGTATCTGACATTTGGTTTCTGTAACAATGGCATTAATAAATTCAATCTCAGACATCTGCTGTTCAGGTGCAGCATAATAGGAGGCATTCTCAAGAATAAGCGGGCGCTCAAGAATGTCCTGTACCTGTTTTATGCGCTGGCTGACGTAGTCTACTGCCTCCTTGGTAAAAGGAATAGGTAGTAAATCGTATAAATATCCCTGTGCATCATTACAATAGCTTAAGTGTTCGCTATAAACGTCTATATGGTAGCGATCCATAAACTGTTTAATTTCTTGCACAAATGAAATATCGATTGGCATAGGCCCGCCAATTGACAGGCAAAGCCCGTGCAGGACAACAGGAAATACTTCTGTATATTGTTGCAGCAGCATCTGTCTTTTGCCGCCAACTTTTATCCAGTTCTCAGGCGCAATTTCAACAAAATCAACACCTGAGTTTTGTATCTCAAGAAGCGCATGGATAAATTCAGGGCGAAGCCCTAAGCCTTTATCCGTTTTATTTAACATGTTAAACATTAATCTGATGTATCGTCACTGCCTGCGCATACACCAGCGCCACACTTGCCAGCACCGCATTCCCCGGTGCCACACTTTCCACTGCCATCTTTTGCTTGTTGACTATCAGATGCTGATTTGTCCAGGTTGTTTTTATGGGTGTCTTTTGATTGATGGTCATTGTCTTGATCATCCATAGATTGTGCACCACAGCTGCCATTTGCGTCTTTAGCGCCACAGCTGCCATTGGCATCTTTAGCACCACATCGGCCACTGTCAGCTTTCATGGATGTGTGATCATTATTATAACCATTTTGCATATCCTGGCTTTGAAAGTTCGATTGATCAGCCATTGCGCTGACTGATAAACCAAGTGACAAAGCAGTTGCTAATACCAGTGATTTATTTTTCATTATTAATTCTCCTTGCTGTGTTGTGTTTTACTTACTTGTATGTGGTAACTTATTATGCCGTATGATCGCTTTTAAGGGAATCTGTGTAGCATATTGTTTGTATCAGCGAAACTTTTGATAAAAGAGATATACCTGGAAAACATATCGAATAATTGTCCTTGTTATATACATAATCAATAGTCCATAATTATAGATAAATCACAGTGTGCTTTTTATCATAGCAGGTGTGATGGATATATCCAGTGGTAATCGTTGTTAATGATGCATGAAGATGCTTTGTAATTTACAGGTGGTATAGCGTAAAAATAAGGAGATAAAGTTGGCCAAGGGATTTAAAAAAGTTTTTATCGGGATTGCCATACTTATTGTGTTATTGCTAGTTTGCGTGTTTTTCTGGTATCAAAACCGGACAAAAACAGTTGAGATTCCTGGCTATATTGAAGCAAACCTTAGTTATATTTCACCACAACGGGTTTCAGGAAGATTAATCGATCTTGTCGTGAGCAAGGGGCAAAAAGTCAAAAAAGGACAAACTTTATTTGTGATTGATCCAACTGCTTATAAGCTTCAATATGAAGCTTCTGTATTTCAAACAAAATCCAATCAGAGTAATTATGAGGATTTGCTAACAGGTAAACGCGAGCCTTATATTGAGCAGGTTCAGGCGCAGATTAAAAAAGAAAAAGCCAATTTGGTCTATTTAGAGAAACAATATCAACGTGCGGCAAAACTGTTACAAAGCAACGATATTTCACAACAGGAGTATGATTTATATGACAGTCAATATAAACAATCCAAGCAGCAGCTTTTAAACCTAGAGGCAAATTTAAAGGCGTATCAGTTGGCCGCGCGTGATAAACAGATTAATGCAGCCCTTGAGCGAGTAAAATCCGCACAAAAAAACGAGGAAAATGCAAAATGGATGCTCGAGCAAACAACGGTTACATCTCCTGTTGATGCGATGGTGTTTGATACCTTTTATTGGCCAGGTGAGCAAGTGCAGGAATTTCAACCCGTTGTCGCCTTATTGGTTCCTGACCAGATAAAGCTTGTTTTTTATGTTCCACAGCCGATACTTTCGCAATTCAAACTAGGAGATGTGATCTATTTCTCTGTTGATGGTGTTGATCATCCATATAAAGCAAAAATCGATTATATTTCACCTTCTGCAGAATATACACCTCCGGTGGTTTATAGTAAATCCACGCGTCGTGATTTAAGCTTTAAAATTGAGGCAATACCCACAAATCAAAGCCAAAACAATTGGCACCCAGGACAACCTGTGAGCGTTTATTTATCTGGAGATCATGGTGAGTGAATTTGTAATTAATGTAAAAGGATTAACCAAAAGCTTCTATGATAAAAAAGTCGTCAATGGGGTTGATCTTCAGGTAAATAAAGGGGATATCTATGGCTTTTTAGGGCCAAATGGTTCAGGGAAAACAACGACGATTCGAATGATCTGTGGATTACTGCCGATTGATGCAGGTCAAGGGTCTTGCCTTGGATATGATATTATGACTGAGGCCTGGAAAATTAAACAAAAAGTCGGCTATATGACACAGAAATTTAGCCTTTATGGTGATTTATCGGTGGAGGAAAATCTGCGTTTTTTTGCCAGGCTTTTTGGGGTCAAAAACCCTAAACAAAAAGCATTGGAAATGATTGATCAGTTAGAAATGGGCCAGGCGCGAAAAAGTCAATTAGCCGGGACCTTATCAGGTGGTTGGAAGCAACGTTTGGCATTGGGGGTTGCTACCATTCATGACCCGCAATTGCTTTTGTTGGATGAGCCGACTGCCGGTGTTGATCCTAAAGCAAGGCGTGATTTTTGGGATGAGATATTTCATCTGGCCTCAAAAGGTGTGACAACGTTGGTAAGTACGCATTATATGGATGAGGCTGAGCGTTGCAGTAAGCTTGCTTATATTGCTTATGGTAACTTGTTAGCCAAGGGAAGCTGTCAAGAGATTATTGATAAGGCAGGTATTCAAACCTGGCAGGTACGTGGACGCCAATTATCAAAACTCTCTGAAGCATTATTGGATGATCCAAAGATTACACAAATCTCATCTTTTGGTTTGGATCTTCATGTCAGTGCTTTGATAAAAGATGATATACAAGCGGTTGTTGCGCGTTTTCAATCAGGCTATGAGTGGAAGAAAATAAATCCATCACTAGAGGATGTATTTATTCATTTGATGCAACAAAATCAGGATAATTTTGCATGAATCGCTATTTTAGTATTTCTCGCTATATCTCAATTGTCATCAAGGAATTTCTTCATATGATGCGCGATCGTTTAACCATTGGTATGGTTATAGGCATTCCACTGATTCAGTTGATTTTATTTGGCTTTGCGATTAATACCAATCCAAAGCACTTACCTACCGTATTAATAAACCAGGATAACTCGCCAGAAATAAGAACCCTTATCAGCGCCGTGCAGAATACCAGATACTTTGATATTCAATACAAAGACATATCTTTATCGCAGGCAAATCAATTGATGAAACAGTCAAAGGTGCAGTTTATTATTCAGATTCCAGCTGATTTTACAAGAAGAATGATTAAAAATCAGCACCCAAGTATTTTGTTAACGACAGATGGTACCGACCCCTCTGCAGCAGGTGGTGCAATTGAGGCTTTAAACTATCTCTCTTTACATGTATTTACGCGTTATTTTCAAGGCCATGGCCTTTTTTACCTGCAAACAAAACCCGCGGCATTTAATGTGATCGTTCACAATAAATATAATCCTGAAAAAGTGACACAATACAATATTGTCCCAGGTTTAGCAGGGGTTATTCTTACAATGACACTTGTCATGGTCACAGGGCTTGCCATTACACGTGAATATGAGCAAGGCACCATGGAGTCATTACTGGCAACACCTTTACGACCCTTAGAGGTAATCTTAGGGAAAATCACGCCTTATATTCTTGTGGGCTATACGCAGTTATTATTGATTTTATTGGCGGCATTCTGGCTTTTCAATGTGCCAATTTATGGCAGTATCGTTTTATTGATGCTGATGACTTTACCCTTTATTATTGCAAACTTGCTGGTTGGGATTACCTTTTCAACGATTGCCAAGACCCAGCTTCAGGCCATGCAGATGACATTTTTCTTTTTCTTGCCATCAATCCTATTATCAGGATTTATGTTTCCATTTTATGGCATGCCAAACTGGGCGCAGGTCATCGGTAATTTTTTACCCTTAACCCACTATTTACGTATTATTCGTGGGATTGTGTTAAAGGGCAATGATTTTATGATTCTATGGTCAAGTATCTGGCCGATTTTATTGTTTGGTTTGATTATTGGGGTTGTCTGTATTAAGCGCTATCGGCAGACGCTTTGATTTTTCCTTATGGCAATAGTAATAGATAAAGATTGCCGATAAAGGCATGATAAGGCCAATAGCTGCAGCGCTAATCAAAAGCCAGCCAAGTTGTGTGTAATCAGCATGTACTAAAATATCACCATTAATATCATTTATTTGTCGGGTAACGATAAAGATTTTGTTTAAATATTTGCTTATTAAGGTGCCAGCGGTTAGGGCAATATTCATAAAACTTGCCATCAAAGCAAACCAGGTCGCAGCATTTCCCTTTGGTGCATAACGGGCAATAAGTGCTAACATCGGGATCATTGCAAGCTGTGCAAAGGGTGAAGATACCGCACTGTCAATAATTGCAATTGTCTGTGCACCAAAGCCAAAATGTTCAAGTGTCCACTCATGTAAACCATAGTATAAACCAATAAGTGGCATCTCTAAGATAAACCCGATTACCGTAATCCAAAACAATACAACCCATATTGGCTTTTCAGTAATAATACGCGCAAAAAACCACATACCAAGAATTGCCATAAAGGCACCAATTTGTGCAAGATTACCAAAAAAAGCTTTGTTAAAGCCAAGGATATCAATCATAAACCATTGTGCTGCAGGCCCTGCTGCAGGTGCGGCACGAAAAAGGAAAATTAATAAAGCGGCCGCGATCATCGTCACCAGTAGATCGCGTGGCAATTCTTTGATAATAACATGTAATAAATAGATAATGATAATCAGTGAGATGAGAAAAATAATTTCCTGGGCGAATGGGACTTGCATCAAGCCAATACTTGTCGCGATTCCTGCATAGATAATGCCCCCAAAGAAAATCGTTTTATTGATCGGTTTTATTGGGACTTTATTTAATCGAACAAATAAACAGCCAGTAACACTGATTGCTGGAATAATAAGGGTTAATAGAAAAAGGTTTTGATAGCTTAATACCTCGGCAAGCCAGCCACCTAGCCCTGCAACCAAAAACATACCAAGTGTTAATGATAATCGCCCAAGCAATTGTACCATACCAAGATCTTGATTGATTTGTTCTTGTGTTTTGCCTTTTTTGTTCACCACTTCGACACTCATAGCATCAGCCACAACATCTTGTAAGACAACGCCTAAAACGGTGAATAAAGATGAAACAAAAAATAAAGCGTTATCACTGCCAAGGCCTATAACAATGGGCCAGCGTCCGGCTAAGCCTGCCATTAATAAGGAACCTGTTATCATGAAAAGCGCTGCCAGGTAAACATAAGCCTTTCGCTGTGAGCCAAACAAAGGAAGGCTGTCGACAAATTGGCCAAACACCATTTTAATATTCCAAGGTAGGCTTAACCAGACACCAATCATTAATAAACTTTCAGCTGACAGGTTTAAATGTTCTTTCACAAAGAAACTCTCACCAATTCCAGAGAAGATGCTACAGCCATAGGCAAAATAAATCATTAATAAGGGGATGTAGCGTTTTCGCATTGCTTTAATTGGCTGGATAAAGCGCTCAAGCTTGATCAAGTTAATCTTCCACTGATTTGTCCTAATATAAAGTTAGACAAAACTCACATGAAATAAAAGCGTTTATTTTCTGTTGCCGATTCACAAATGACAGAATTAAAGAGGCGTTATTAAAAAGCATGCGCACAAATAGAAAGTGCATCATTGAAGTCAAGATTAAATTATTTGTTTTTAAGTGCCGCTAGCGCTAAGTTTGCCTTTTCAAGCTGACTGCGGTAATGCTCAAGATCGGCCTGAGATTCGCGTTTTAACTGGCGAATCTGCCCATTTAAAAAAGCGATTTGGCTTTCTAAGGTATCACGTAAATCAGCAATACGCTGGCTTGTTTGCTCTTTGATGATATCCGCGTAATTTTTTGCTTCTTTGGCGACTTTTTCTGCTGTCTCACGGCGTGTTTGTTCTTTGACAAGTGCTGCGTATAATTTTTTGATTTTCACTTCCATGTTCTGCTCATTTAAGATCACACCCCACTCATCAGACATCGTGTTTAAGATGTCATGACTTGCATTGGCAGAGCTATCAAGCAAGGCTTGAATAATTGGATCATTGATTGTTGGCATGCCGTTATTGTCCTTTATGTTTTCATTTTTTGTTGTCTGTTGTGTGGCGGCTGAGCTGGGTGACGCCATTTGCACATCGACAGCAAGCTCAGTCTGTTTAGGTTCTAAAGGGGTATTATTATCTTGTGCTTCAGATTTCCATTGCTTTAAAAATTTACTAATGGTGGTTGGGCTGCCGCGACCAATTGTCTCACGGACATTATTGATCGTTGGCTTTTCACCTTGCGCCATAATTTTGTCAATTGCCTTGACGACTTCTTCATAAGAAAGACCTGGACGTGCCATGATGTATTGTTTCCTCACGTTTGGTTACTTTATCTTTACAGAGCTGATCACAGCATTGTGCATATATTTGTTGTAAAATGTAGCACACTTTGAGATTAAGTTGGTTGTGAAATTTGAATTTGCAGAAAATTATAACAAGATATTCTTTTCAGTCAAACATTCGTTATACTACAAGCGCATCTTTTGTTATGATATTGCCAAAATTCAATAAATTTTTTAGAAGGAACATGCGTTTATGAGCACCACAAAGCTGATTTATACACACACAGATGAAGCCCCAATGCTGGCAACCTATTCTTTATTACCGATTATTGAAGCATTTACCAAGCCTGCAGGTATTGAAGTAGAAACAAAAGATATCTCTTTGGCTGCACGGATTTTAGCACAATTCCCAGAATATTTAGTGCAAAAGCAAAGCGATGATTTAGCGTTATTGGGTGAGCTGGCAAAAACACCAAAAGCCAATATTATTAAATTGCCAAATATCAGTGCATCAATTCCGCAATTACAAAATGCGATTAAAGAGTTGCAGGAACAAGGTTATCGTATTCCTGATTATCCGGTTAAACCACAAAATGACAAAGAAAAAGAGATCCAATCACGTTATGCCAAAGTGCTTGGTAGTGCAGTAAATCCAGTGTTGCGTGAGGGTAATTCTGACCGTCGTGTGGCAAAAGCAGTGAAAGAATATGCAAAAAAACACCCACATTCAATGGGCTCATGGTCAGCTGACTCTCAGTCACATGTTGCGCATATGGATGAAGGCGATTTTTATGGCAGTGAACAATCTGTGATTGTTTCACGTGATTGTAAGGTAAATATCGAATTTATTGCCGATAATGGACAAAAAGAAGTATTAAAAAAAGATTTAGCCTTGCAAAAAGATGAGGTTATTGATGCCTCAAGAATGTCTGCAAAAGCACTTAATGCATTTTTTGAATCACAAATCATCGATGCGACAAAACAAGGTGTTTTATTGTCACTACATTTAAAGGCCACAATGATGAAAGTCTCTGACCCTATTATTTTTGGTCATGCCGTGCGTATTTACTACAAAGCGGTTTTTGATAAATATGCTGATATTTTTGAAAAGCTTGGTGTCAATCCAAATAACGGTATTGGCGATGTGTATGCGAAGATTAAGGATTTACCTGAAGCGCAGAAAAAGGCCATTGAAAATGATATTCAAGCGGTTTACCAAACAAATGCATCTTTGGCAATGGTTGACTCAGATAAAGGCATCACAAACTTGCATGTCCCTAATGATGTGATTATTGATGCCTCAATGCCTGCGGCAATTCGCGCATCAGGTAAAATGTGGGGTGCGGATAATAAATTACATGATACCAAAGCAATGATCCCAGATCGAAGCTATGCGGGTGTTTATCAGGAAACCATCAACTTTTGTAAAGAACATGGTGCATTTGATCCAACCACAATGGGTAGCGTTGCCAATGTCGGTTTGATGGCGAAAAAGGCCGAAGAATATGGCTCACATGATAAGACATTTGAAATAACACAAAATGGTCAAGTACAGGTTGTTGATAATGAAGGTAATGTGTTATTACAGCATGTTGTTGAAAAAGGTGATATCTGGCGGATGTGTCAGACAAAAGATGTTGCCATTTGCGATTGGGTAAAGCTTGCCGTAACACGTGCGCGATTAACCAAATCACCAACAATTTTCTGGCTGGATGACAAACGTGCGCATGATAGAAACTTGATTCAAAAGGTCAAAGCATATTTACAGGATCATGATACATCAGGCCTTGATATCCAGATTCTATCACCGGTTGATGCCACACGCTTTAGCTTAAAAGCAATTAAAGAAGGCAAAGATGTGATTGCGGTAACAGGGAACGTGTTACGTGATTATTTAACTGATTTATTCCCGATTTTAGAGTTGGGTACCAGTGCGAAGATGTTATCTATTGTTCCACTTTTAGCAGGTGGTGGTTTATATGAAACAGGTGCCGGTGGCTCTGCACCAAAGCATGTTCAGCAATTGTTAAAAGAAAATCACCTTCGCTGGGATTCTTTAGGTGAGTTTTTGGCATTAGCTGCTTCACTTGAAGATCTGGCCAATAAAACAGGTGATAAAAAAATTGCTATATTGGCAAAGACGCTCGATCAGGCCAATAGTGAATTTTTAAATAATAACAAATCACCATCACGCAAAGTCGGTGAGCTTGATAACCGAGGTAGTCACTTTTATCTGGCACTTTACTGGGCAAAGGCATTGGCTGAGCAAGATGAAGATCAGCAGTTAAAGCAAAAATTTAGCCAAGTGGCAAAAGATCTTATCGACAACGAAGATAAGATTGTTGCAGAGCTAAATAAAGTACAGGGTAAGTCAGTTGATGTTGGCGGGTATTTTCATCCAAGTGCAGATGAAATAGCAAAAGTGATGCGTCCAAGTATGACATTAAACCATATTATTGATGCGCTCATATCACAAAAAGAACCAGCTTAAGCTTTTTGTGGTATTCATAAAAATTATGGCAGCATCCACACAAACATTTTGATCAACACAATGGATGCATCCATTGAGTTTATTACAGCAATGTTTGTAAAGTTTTCATCGCCTTGATCGTTGTCAGGTAGTGGTTTAATCAACATATGTGGCACATCCATAATACTTGCTGATATTGCACGCAATAGCAGTATTCTTTTATAGCGACGAAAATAATTTTGAAGCAGGCTATTATCGTACAAAGCGTAATCCGGTTCAACTTTACCAATGATTACCTGTTTAAGCTTTGATAAGTAGGAGCCTTTGTTTAAACGAAAAATTGGTCGAATTTGCATATTTGTCTGTGGATCCTTTCCTGTATACCGGATGGCATTTCCATAACAGTTATTATGGTAATAATGGTTGGAATTTCCTTTGATTAGTTTTTGCTCATTATTAAGTTCTTCAAAACAAACTGGACATCCTTCATTATGAAAATCTTCTGGTAATTGATCAAAGTTAATTGGGTGGGTTGTTGGCCCACCATGGTTACCTACTTTATAACCATCAAAGAACTCATTTTGTTGAAACTTAACAAAAGACTCATCGATAGATTGTATCAACATATAGTCAAGAACTGCGCTAAAGATCATGAAAGATGTAGTCAAGCCAAAATTTGCCCAATCATTTTTACTATCTCCTTTTTGTGTTAAACCTTGATCCAGTTCAAACCCGGCAGCTACTTCATCGGCGATACCGCCAGGGAGATTGCCTGCTGCAAATTCCAGTAAGCCACTGAGGAAAAATAATCCACTAAGCATTAAATGTGAAAGAGATACATTACCTGATGGATCAGTATAATTAATCGGATCGGTTGGCTTTGTACCACCCCAGGTATAAAGGTTAAATCCTTGCTTTAGATTTTGATCAGGTTGGTTAAACACCCCAATACCATAGCTGTTTTTAAAGTAACGCTAACCATTACCCATGACCAAATCTTGTGTTTCTGGATCTTGATAAGTATTTCGATAAAGCATATAGCCTGTGGGTTTTTTTGCTGTTTGTTGTATTATTGCATCAGTTGCCTGGTTATGCTCATTGGCGCTGCTTGTTGTACCGTATTGCCCAAAAGCACGATATAGCATATCCTGTGTGCTTTGATATTGCCATTTATTTTTAGAGAGTGTGAATTGTTGTATGATATATCGACTAACACCTTGCTTTGACAAAAAACGGTTGTGTATTGTATATCTGTCGCTATCATCTTGTAGAATATGTAATCTAGGAGTGTAGTAATTGACTTTATTATCGTCATTGTTAAGTTCTGCAATTAATTTATCTTTCGCATATGCATAATTAACTGTACGATTTTGATTATTTGAGTGGATTGCTTTTTGCACACGTTTGCCTTTTGGATTATAAAGATAATCTGCTTTTAAATCTGGCATATTAGGGATATTACGATCAAAGCCAACCAGTTGGTTGTTCGCATTATACTGATATTGATTACCATGAATATCTTTGATCATGTTGCCATTATGATCATATTCAATCAGCACATTATTAACATGTGTTAAACGGTGATCATCACCATATTTATATCGTGTTGCCTCAGAATTTCTGTCATAGCGAGTCACTAGACCAATAACTTCGGCGGCAGGGTCGTCTTGATTGTTGTAATAAAACTTTTCAACCAGATCACTATCGGCTGTTTGCGTTTGCGCCTTAATTAAGTTACCCAATATATCATAAGTATAAGATTGTTTTGCAAGGATACTGCTTTGTGCACTATCAAGATCTGCCGTGGTTTGTTGGAATATCTGCTCGGATATTTTGGCTGAGTCATTATAATAATACTCGATAGTCTGATCTATCGTTGTTGGCAGAAATGCATCATCTAAACGCTCATAAGCAATCGATGCTATTTCGCCTGCTGGCGCATAGTGGCCTTCATACTGGCCTTGTGTTTGTATTTGGCCTTGTTTGTAGTAACGAATATTTTTTTGTAAATCAGCTTGTGTACTTTGCTTTTTAGTTTGCAAGCTAACCGTTGAAACTTTCCCTATATTTGTGAGGTTATCAGCAGCTGTTATATATGGAATATATTGATAGTTAAACGCAGCAATAAAATAATTTTCTCCTTCTATGCCTGTGCGATATAAGCTGCTTTTTACTAATTGATTCATATGGCCCACATCATCACGATAAGTAAATGTTTCACTAAATCCAGGTTTCATAGCAACATTGTCTGCACCTTGGCGCCAGCCTTGCGGTATGACCCGTTTTGACTGTATCCGCCCGTAGGGGTCATACTGTGTTAGAATAAGATATTCTGGTGCTTTATCAGTATTTAAATTATTTTGGACAATAAGTCCAACGGTTTCTCTTAAAAGCTGTGTGGTATTAACTTCATGATAATATTCTCTATGATAGGTTTGGCGTACTATTTTCTCGCCTTGCTGTTGTGTTTCTTCAAGTATTTTGCCGTAATCGACACTATTGGGGTCTTGTTCATAATGATAAATAATCTGTATGGACTGTTTTGAATCACCTTCGGCAGTATTTGTATTTGGCGTTACGGTTATCTGGGTTAAAGCACCTGGTAAGTCTGTATTGTCATAATCATACCGATAGGTCGTTTTGTTTCCTGCCCAATCCGTTGTTTGAATGAAATTACCATGGGCATCATATTGAGTTATCTGGCATTTTGCCTGTTTTTCTGCAGATTTACACACCTTAATAGGCCTTGCAAGTCCATCAAAATAGTAATATAAACCATTTGCTTGAGATCCAGTTTTTTCTTTATCTCGTGAAACGGTTTTAGTGCTGTGCAGTACATGCCCATGAAGATCATAATCTTGTCTTGTTGTTTTCGTTGCTGACAGGGTACTTGAAGCATCATATAAGTTTTTCTGAATCTGTTTTACATAGCCTAATGGGTCGTGATCAATAACAACATCCTGGTGTGGTGTAAATGGATCATTGGGCTTGCGTTTTCTTGAAAGCTTAACGGATTTTGTCAGCCCATTACTCAACCATTGTTGGTGGATACGAAAGCGCTGTGGTAAGTCGCCCTGGTCAGATTCAACATTCTGGTGGAACAGATCTTGCTTATGGCCTAAGAAATTAAAATACATTACACCTGACCAGTCTTGCGTTTGCATATTACCTTGCAATAAGTTCGCTTGTTGGCGAGGAATCTGGTGGAAAAATCCTTTTTCTGCAACCTGCTGTGCTGAACCATCGATAAACAAATAGTATTGTTGATAGACAGCTTTTCCTGTTTGATCATAATAGTAACGGATAAATCCTTTTTCCGTTTGTTTGTGTGTTTTTGGGTCAATGGTATAATAGTGCTTTATTTTTACCTTGTTGGGGATCTGATAGAAAGTATGACCTTTTATTACTTCAGGCAGGGTATCAACATCATCTTGTTGTGTGGCCACCATGGTATCAAAGTATTCATTTGACTCTGTTATGTAATAACCACCATGGTTAACATTGTGATGATTATCTGCTTTAGCCAGTAAACGGCCTTGTCTGTCATAAATATTTACCTGGCAACGATAGATATCACGGCTGACATTGCCTGGCGCGCTTAATTGTCCAGCTCCATGATATGTGCATTGTTTGTCATGAATATACTGGCTAAGTGACATACCACTACCTAGGTCAATATTTCCTGGTCCTAATCCCCCTTGATCACTATTAGGAACTGTTTGGTAAGTGGTCGCAGTATTGGCATCGTTTTTCACTTTACTGCGGCCAACTTTCTGACTGTTCTCCATGGTATCTGCTTTGGGGAACAATCGTCGTTCTTTTGATACTTTTAAAGGCGAACTCACTGAAGCATTGATAAGTGGAATTTGATAGCGATATACCTTTCCTAAATCATTACCATCGGCATTGACACTGCGTTGCTGTAGCGGTAAATGATAAATTAAATCATGAATTTTTTGCTGAGCTGAAAAGATGGGGTCAATTTGGGTTTGATCAAAAAAGTACATGGGGCTAAGATTGATAATATCTACACCAAGCTTATCCCATGGCATATCCACTTCTTTAACATAACGTGTGCCTTGGTGTTTTTGAGTTGTTGCCATCTCCCCACTGTAGAAATCTTTTGCATATTCAAATGCCTCTGGATGGTTTTCTATATTCGCTTGAATGTCATCATGGAAATAAAAGGCATAATCATATTGTGTAAGATTCCCCATAACACCTTGGCCTTGATTTTGGACGATATCACTGGATTGTGTGATAACATACTTTTGATAAGGCAGTATTGGAAACTGGGTGATGCCAAAATGCTTGTGGGTTACAGGAAGGGTTGGAGAGCTGTCATTCAGGTTATAATAATCTTTGGCAATGAGTAAATAGGGTTGATCGTCAAACCGCTTTAGTTGATAGTATACCTTGTTATATTGGTTATCATACAAAAGAACCTGTTGCTTTTTAATTTGATTGTCTTGTAAAGTCGGTATCGTCGGGTCTTTTAATGTGGTAATTTCAACAATTCTTGCTTTCATTTTCGCTTTTTGATCAGTCTCCTGCTTAAAGAGCGCACCAGGCAGAGGAACATCTGCCGTTTTATCTGGATACTGATAAGCTTTTTCATAGAAAAGGAAATATTTTTTTGTATCAAGCGCATCCAAACCATGAGACAGATCTTCATATTCATATTGGCCAGGATGGTCGTTTGTGGATATTTGCTGATATCGCTGCTCTAACAGTGGCAAACCTGAACTTGTATATTCTAAATGGCGCCAAGTGGCTTTCGTTTGCATTTGATCACCTTGGTAGTGAATACTGACCGTATAGATATTACGTGGCTTATTATAGAGTTTACTGACATCTTTAATAGATAGGTCATAGGCAAAAGGGTTTTCTTGAAATGCTTCATCAGTAATATCACTGCCATTACCATATTGAATAATTTTTTTAGAAATAAGTTTCCCAGTGGTTGGGCTATATTGGTAAATAAATACAGGCAAACCATAATGATTATATCGAGTGACTTTGCGTGGTTTATGTGATGTGTCATCTGATAGACTATTATCCTGATCCAGATATTCAACCATACTAAAGGCTAAATAACGATGCTTAGACTCAAAGTCAGTAACTTGGCCTGGCATCTGATAATCTTTATCATAGTAATCTGTTGGGGTCCAGTGCAGTACAAAGTCACTGCCTGCTGTGCCCCCATATTACCTGTAATATCAAAGGCATCATCAGGGAATAATCCTGGATAATAAGCTACTGCATATTCATGTTGAATATTCTCACGTATTAAGGCATTTATCCCTTGTGTTGATTGTCCTAGCATACTGTCAATCGTATCAGGGAAACTTTGTAAGTCTTGATTTAATACAGGATCAGCATCAATGGGCTTTGATGTATTATTTGGTGGTGCATCATCATCGTAGTGACCATCTTTTTGAACAAGGCGATTCAAGCGACCGGTCATCCCATAGTTTTTTACGGATTGTAATTGCCCATACGTGTATTTTTTTATTTGTGTCACGATGTCAATATTATCGATTGATTTTTGAAGGTTTTGTACTCGATTTACATCTTCAGGTGCAGCAAAGCTTTCAGTTTGATAACTGATTTGATAGGCGGTTTTTTCATTACCATCAGGGGTAAACTGTTTTATCTGTGTAATATTTCGCCATTTTCCATCGATATCCGCTTGAATTTCATAGGCTTTATATCGCTCACTCTCATTAGCAATATCGATTTGTGTTGGGTAAATCCCTGCGTCGTAGAAATGATATTTAAAACCATCTTGGTCTGGGTCAAATCCTGTCTTTTCTTTCCGAATAAAACTTACTGGGGTATTCAGCTTATATTTTTGATCGCCTTGCGTGCTGATAATATAGCGCTTCCCAATAAAATTCAAATCCTCATCAACCCCACCGATAATGATTGGGCCACCGGTGCTTGGGTCATATTTTAGCGCATATAAGAAACCATTGTTGCCAAGGGCATAAATCTGACCAATACCCATACCATCTTGGTCTTCATAGTGATGTTTAAGCAAAGTGATGTTATGTGTCTGGTGATGTTCAATGGCAATTAAATTATATTGGTTGCCTGTGTTGTCCATTGTATCAGATACAAGTGGCTGGCCTGTTGGATAGGCATAATCATCAAAGTAAAAAGAATAAATACCTTTGGGGGTAAGTGGTGTGATACCGGCTGTGTATTTGATTTTATAACGCGTGCTAAAAAGGGTAAGCTTGTCTTTATCAATCTGTAATGCGGTATGCTGCTCTAAAAACTGAGGATCATCTAGATAAAATGAAAGTGATTGGCTTTCATCATCCTGCGGCAGGTTGGTAAAAGTAACATTGTATTTATCATCAATTTGGAAAGGTGTTTTAGTACCACCTAATGAAATAAAGTTATAACCGCCTGGATCATTACTGGGCATATAGATATAACTACCGGCAAGAAATGAAAACTCAGCACCATTTGATATCAGAGAAAATACTGGATAGGGTTGGATAGGGATTCTAGTTTGCAGCAGTCCTGTGGTTGGTATTACTTCTACGGTTAGTGGTTTTTGTTTAGCTAAGGCGGTTTCGATAAATCCTGTTAAAATGCACAAAAAGCTATAAAATAATGCCTTACGCCAATGGTATCGTTGCTTTTTCTGGGGTGTTTGGCTATGTCTGAGCACACTCATTTGATAATTGCTCCATTTGATCCTGGATTTCCAATTGCAGTATATTAAAAAATAGAAGCTGTTTATTTTAAATGCAAACACCATGGAATTTAGCATTATTGCTTAAGGTGCGCTTAATAGTTTAGTGTAGGTAAACTAGGTTAAATATAGACATTTCTTTATTCTGCAGTGCAGCAAAATGAATTTTTAATTTTTTCTTTAGCTGATAAATGCTAAAAAGATATGGATTCAATTTTTTGATAAAGCCGTATAAACAGGTTGAAGCAGGTTAAGATGTAAAAGCACTTATGGTCAATCTCTTAACTGGAATGACCAATCACGCAAATGAGATGTATATTCTCGCAAGTTAAAAAGATCAATAGCGCACAACAAAAGCCTTATCATCAAAGTGCTAAAGGATGAAATTTTGACAGCGCAGAAAGTTAATCTATCTTTAAATTAAATATATTTGTATGGAACTTATCCAAATTGCTCGATCGGAGGACAACCAGATGAATATCAAAAAAGCACTATGCTATTTGTTTTTAAGCATGTATTTAAGTGTGAGCTTTGCAGAGATCAAAGGGGTTTGGGGGAATATTAATATGATTAATGATTTCGGCAAAACCAGCCAACCTTCAGTTGCTGGATTTGCAGTGAGTAATAATAGTCCCTATACGGTTGAATATTTAGGGACTTCATCTGATGAAATTGTAACATTTGAAGGTGATATTGCGCCAAACACACCTATGTTGGAGAATCCAGAAGATATTTTTAAGAATAGATTTTATTCTAAAGATCGTGATGTGCCAGAAGCACAGGCTTTTTTCCGTATCTGTCCAAGTGACTATCATAAGTGTTTATACTTTAAGCTTGCGTCGCACCATCGAAGTTATGGTTTTTATGGCTATACAGGAAATAAAGCAGCTGGTGAGCATGAAAAAGACTTAGAAAACTACCGTGATAGCTTGACAGGAAACTCTATATGGGGGATAGCCGTTACTGGAGCAGGAGGCGTTGCAGGTGTGATTAGTTCATATTACTTAATTAGGCATCTCAGAAAAAGTGCCAATATTAGTAAAATGATTGAAAATACACAAAAAAAAATCAGCGCGGCGAATCAACAAATCAGTAAGTTATCTAATCAATTTGATTCTGGTGCAAGAAGTTTGATAAAAGAGTTACAAATAGTGGATAAAAAATATGTAAGTGCTTTGTCTAAGCAAATGAAACTAGGTATTGAGAGGCATGCGAAGGTGACACAACTAAATGAGATAAAAGCAAAGCTATCTAAAGTTGTCAATACAAATAACCTAGAGGAAATACACAAATTATCAAGAGCACGTACGGCAGCATATAATGAAGTAAGTAAAGTGGCAATCAAACAACAACAGGCAATGATAGAAGCAAGCACATACAGTAAAAAAATAGATAATCTAAATAGCAGTATAAAACAAGCTTCGAAATTAGACGCTAAATGGAATGCAAAGGTAGAAAAAGCTTTAACAAACAAAGTAAATGATCTGCAACTCGCACAGAATAAACTTGCGAACTTACAAGCACAAAAGCTTAAATTGTTAGGCGCAAAACAGCTACTTAAAGATATAGGCTCAACTATTATGGTAATGGCTATTCCCATCGCGATGGCATATGTAGGGTTACTGATCTCAACAAGAGGAACACACCAAGGTGTATGGGGAACGGGTTTTCTAGCTTATGCTTTGGAACCAGTTACACAAGATGATGTCAATAAATACGATTTTCTTCCTGATGAGGCTTTACAGACAGACTTTGATCTTATCGACCAAAACACTGCTTTTGAGACTATTCGCTTATCATTTGATGGCGATGACATTGATAACCAGGTATTGATTGAAATTAGTTTGTCTGTCCTTAGTAGCGTGTGGAATAAACAATTAATTCGAGAGGCTGAAGGTGATGATTGGGGAGATGATCTGTTTCGAGGGGTATTAAGAGAAGAGGCGCGTTGGGGAGTTCCAGAAGTGGAATGGAAACAGTCTGGGGCTTTGCTATTATCTATCAAATCATTTAATGATTTAGATTATATAACCCAATATGTTGATATGACAACGGCTATCAAAGAGCATAACCCTGAGTCCCAAGCCTCAAGCTTAATGATATTTGATGCCCCAGA
>NZ_QLIT01000095.1 GCF_003574485.1 Facilibium subflavum | reverse complement strand
CAGGGTAAACGCATCTAAATTCTAGTATTTATCTGGCCTAATGCTGGAATATAGTGCATCTTATTAGTTATAGCAAACTAAGTATCAATTTAAATTATTATGGATAGTGTTTTCGTTGAATGTTTTAAGGAATTAAAAGACCCTCGTGTTGATAGGACAAAGAAGCATTTGCTACTGGATATTATTGCGATTGCTATTTGTGCAGTAATTTGTGGTGCAGAAGGCTGGGAAGAAATTGAAGACTTTGGAAAAGCACGTCAAGATTGGTTTTCTAATTTTCTAGAGCTGCCTAATGGAATTCCCTCGCACGATACATTTTCTCGTGTTTTTGGTGTGTTAAAGCCATTGAAATTTCAAGAGTCCTGCATGAAATGGTTTAGAAAGGTACAAGCGCTATTACCTGAAACGGTTATTGCAATCGATGGTAAAACACTCAGAGGTTCTGCACGTAAAAACAAGGAACTGAAAGGGCTTCACATAGTAAATGCATGGTCTTGTGCGAATGGCATTGCACTGGGACAAGTAAAGGTTGATGATAAAAGTAATGAGATCACGGCTGTGCCTGAGATTTTAAAACAGCTTGAAATTAAAGGGGCAATTGTCACCCTGGATGCAATGGGCTGTCAGAAGGAGAATGTCAAGGCTATTGTAGAAGCAGAGGGTGATTACATTATTTCACTTAAGGGCAACCAGGGGAATTTACACGACCTGGTTAAGGATAGCTTTGAGCTTAAAGATAAGGGGTTGAATGCACTTGATGTCACAACAGCATCTGATGAGATCAATGCAGATCATGGCCGTATAGAAAGTAGAGAAATTGAAGTTATAGATACTAAAGAACTCAAGGGCTTGATTGACCCTGAATGGCAGAAATTAAACAGTTTTATCCGTATAATTTCGCAACGTATAGAAGCAAATAAAACAACCCGTGAAGAGCGCTTTTATATTAGCTCCTTGCCACATACAGAGCCAACTAAAACCTTAAAAGCAATACGCTCACACTGGCAGGTGGAGAATAACCTTCACTGGTCATTAGATGTTACTTTTAGAGAGGATCAAAGCCGAATTCGTCAAGAAAATGCGGCCATCAATTATTCTTGGATGAGAAAGTTTGCTCTAGGGCTTCTAAAAAAAGATACCTCTGTAAAGATGAGTATTCGCCGAAAACAGCGAAAGGCCCTGGTTGATCCAAGCTATCTAACTACCGTAGTTAAAGAAAATTAGATGCGTTTACCCTGACTATTGGTACAGTGCAGAGTTTTTCATAGCTTAAGAGATGGAAAGTGGG
>NZ_QLIT01000094.1 GCF_003574485.1 Facilibium subflavum | reverse complement strand
CATCAATTATTCTTGGATGAGAAAGTTTGCTCTAGGGCTTCTAAAAAAAGATACCTCTGTAAAGATGAGTATTCGCCGAAAACAGCGAAAAGCCCTGGTTGATCCAAGCTATCTAACTACCGTAGTTAAAGGAAATTAGATGCGTTTACCCTGCATGATCACAGTATTTCTTGGGTAATTTCCCACCGTACTGTAAAATATCCAAAACAACAAATAATTCCTCCAAGAGTTTTGCATCGTTCTTATATTTTTTGTATGATTTTTTAAATGCCTTAGACTGTTGAATCTCAAGTTTTTTGCGCATTCTTTATGTCCTTTCCAAGCGCTTTCATACTAAACGGCTCATAACCACCAGCCTCTGCTTCCAAAACCATCTTATCGACTTTGTCTCTAAAGTCTTCTGTTTCTTTGGCAATAAGAAAACGAACGAAGGCACTCAGCGATAGTCCCATAGAATGCGCTTTCTGCTCTGCATACAATTTTAGATCATCATCTATATTAACATTTATACGCATATTATAGCACCTACTTGATGTTATTTATACATCAAGTCTACATCATTAACTTAAATATGTCCACCACATAAAGTAACGTGAGGGTTCATGTATCAACTCAACTTCCCATGACACTGTTTATATTTTTTTCCTGAACCGCATGGACAAGGGTCATTACGACGTACTTTAGGTGCTTCACGTACAAAAGGCTGATGGTTGTGCTCAGCAGCAGACTGCTCCGAAGAGTCACTCCCACTATCCGCTAACACGCCTTCATGCTGAGCTTCGATGTTTTTAACGGCGTTCTTCCACTTCTCTTCCATCTTTTGGGCTTCTTCAGGAGCTTGGATACGAATTTTTGCTAAATTCGCAATGACTTCATATTTAAAGTTATCCAACATGCTTGAAAATAACTCAAATGATTCCTTCTTATATTCATTTTTAGGATCTTTTTGTGCATAGCCTCTTAAATTAATACTGTTTCTTAAATGATCCATTGCATTTAAATGCTCACGCCAATGACTATCTAAGGCTTGCATCAAAGTGATTTTTTCAAACTGATGAACTGAAGCTGTATCTAAGTCCTTCACCTTGTCCTTATACTCGTTAACGATCGCATCAATTACAATCTCTTTTAGATGTGAATCGGTAAGCTGAACATCCTCTTTTAACATTTTCTTTAAATCAAGCAAGATGGCAAAATCACCTAATAAAGCATTTTGCAAACCATCAATATCCCACTGTTCTTCCATTGAACCTTCTGGAATATAATCATAAAAAAGCTTCTCAGCCACATCAACACGCATATGGGCAATAAGTGGTGACACATCTTCTTTGCTTAACAATTCTTCACGCTGGTTATAAATAACCATCCGCTGTTCATTGGCAACATTATCATATTCTAATAAGTTTTTACGAATATCAAAGTGATACTGCTCAACCTTAGACTGCGCCTTGGCAATAAAACGTGTCATCATCCCAAATTGGATTGACTCGCCACCTGACAGTGCTTTTTTCATCCGAGAGGCTAATGCATCTGATGCAAAAATGCGTAATAAATTATCATCCATCGACAAATAAAAACGACTTTCACCGGGATCCCCCTGGCGCCCAGCACGACCACGAAGCTGATTATCCACACGACGTGAATCATGTCGCTCTGACCCCAATATGCAAAGGCCACCGGCTTCAATAACTGTTTTATTACGCGCACGCCAATCTGTCTTGATTTGCTCAATCTGCGCTTGCGTTGGTTCTTCTAGATCTTCTATCTCAGCTTCCCAGTTACCACCTAAAATAATATCTGTACCACGACCGGCCATATTGGTCGCAATCGTGACTTTACCAGGATAGCCTGCTTGAGCAATAATCGCCGCTTCTCGCTCGTGTTGCTTGGCATTTAATACATCATGTTTAATTTTTTGTTTTCTTAAAAGCGTTGATAAAATCTCGGAAGTTTCAATCGATGCCGTACCGACCAAAATAGGTTGCCCCTTAGCAACACGTGCTTTAATATCCTCAACCAATGCTTTAAATTTATCCTTTTGCTCACCAAAAATACGATCATGATGGTCTTTACGCTGTGGTGGGCGGTTAGTTGGAATAACCACAACCTCCAAATCATAGATATCATGGAATTCAAAGGCCTCAGTATCTGCTGTCCCTGTCATGCCTGACATTTTGTCATAAAGTTTAAAGAAGTTTTGAAAAGTGATTGAAGCAAGGGTTTGATTCTCACCTTGAATCTTAACACTTTCTTTGGCTTCAATGGCCTGGTGTAAACCATCTGACCAGCGGCGTCCTTCCATCGCCCGGCCTGTGTTTTCATCAATAATAACAATCTCCTGATCACGAATGATATAATCTACATTCAACTGATAAAGACTATGCGCGCGAAGACACGCGCTTAAATAATGCATTTTTGTAATATGTTGTGGACTATAAAGATTATCACCAGGCTGAAGTGCACCTTCTTTTACGAGCATTTCTTCAATTTTATGATGTCCTTGATCAGTCAAATAGGCTTGTTTAGATTTTTCATCCACATAAAAATCACCATCTTTGGCTTCTTCATCTTCTTGTCGAATAAGCTGTGGGACAAGCCTGTTAAATAGAAGGTACATCTCTGATGAATCTTCAGAGGCACCCGAGATAATCAATGGAGTACGCGCCTCATCAATTAAGATCGAATCGACCTCATCGATAATAACATAGTTGCGACTTCGCTGTACCTGTTCCTCCTTGCTAAAGGCCATGTTGTCACGAAGATAATCAAAACCAAACTCATTATTTGTACCATAAGTAATATCACAGGCGTATGCTGCTTTACGCGCATCAGGTGATAAGTTTGAAACAATAACACCAGTGCTTAGTCCCAGATATTCATAAATTTTACCCATCATCTGTGCATCTCTTGATGCCAGATAATCATTCACCGTAATAACGTGAACCCCTTTACCTGTGAGTGCATTTAAATAAGCCGGCAAGGTTGCAACCAATGTTTTACCTTCACCAGTACGCATCTCAGCAATTTTGCCATGATGTAAGACCATCCCACCAATTAACTGAACATCATAATGGCGCATACCTTTGACACGTTTGGCCGCCTCTCTTACCACGGCAAATGCTTCAGGCAATAACTGATCTAAACTTTGCCCCTTTTGCAGGCGTATTTTAAATTCTTGTGTTTTTGCTTTTAACGCATCATCGGTAAGCTTTTCAACATCTGCCTCTAATGCATTGATTTTCTCGACCGTTTTCTGCATTTTTTTAATTAGCCGGTCATTGCGACTACCAAAGATTTTTTTAATAATCATTGAAATTCCAAAATAGTTAATTGCTGGTTTTAAAATCACTGATTTGGGATTATACTGCAACTTGTCCCATAACAAAAGCGCGCGACTGTAAAATGAAAAATACAAATAAAAAAGTCGATCAAATATTATCACAAAAAAACGCACAAAAGTTATCTTTTATTTCAAATCATTATAAACAAGCATGTGATGCGGACCGTGCTTTAAAAAGCTTTGACGTCCCCTATTTTAAATATATTCATGTCAATTTCTTTGATGGTGAAAAATTACTGCTTAGCACAGAGATCCCTGAATTATTGGCCAAGTTTCGTGAATTGAATAAACCCTTAATTGAACTGTTAAAAACACATCCACACTTTGCAAACCTTCAGACGATGACACTTAAGCTTTATTTTAAACCGCATAAACCTGTAAAAGATAACGCACACCAACTATCAAAAGCAGCCAAGGAAGCCTTTAAAAGCTTGGCAAATACACTTGAAAATGATCAAATAAAGCAATCCATTCATCGACTGATAGATAAACCTGATAAATGAATAACATAAAACATATCTTTTTTGACCTTGATGGCACGTTAATCGATAGCGTGTCTGATATCACGGTGGCCTTGAATAAAATGCGAAATTTCTTCAAGTTAGCACCACTATCTCGCCACACCATTGCGAATATTATTGGAAAAGGTTTCCCCACAACAACACGCAAAGTGCTTGGCCTTGATCTTCCACAAAAGCAAGTCGAAGCAAATGCACAACAGGCATTATTACTGACTCTTAAGGCCTATGAGGAATCTATGGGAGAACATACCAGAATATATGACGGTGTTGTTGAGTTATTGAATTTCTGCCAAAGCAAAGCGATCACAATGGCAGTCGTGACAAATAAAGAATACCAGCATGCTGTCAAAACATTGGATAAACTAAAGCTTTTAGATTATTTTGATATTATTGTTGGCGGCGATACAACCGAATATTATAAGCCGCATACCGCGCCTTTACTTTATGCCATGCAAAAGCTTGGCGCGACAAGTAATGACAGCTTAATGGTGGGCGATTCTGAAAATGACTATCTTTGCGCACATGCACTTAATGTCCCTTGTGTGCTTATCACACACGGCTATAGTCACGGCAAAGATATAAGCTTACTTCCTAACGCAATCACGATTGATCAATTTAATCAATTAGGCGACATGCTGAAACAAGAACCTGAATCGACCTGATTAACGCTTATCTTCTTTAATCATTAATTTTTTACCACCAACCCATACTTTTTTCAAATGGGCAATTGCTTCTTTTGAGATATCTTGTGGCAAATCGACTGTGCTAAATTTATCAAACAATTTAATTTGACCAATTTGACGACTGTCTAAATTAATTTCATTGGCAATTGCACCAACCAGGTTACGTGTTTCAATACCATCGCTCTTACCAACTTCCACACGGTAAGTTGTCATTGGCATTTGTGCACCACTATGCCCGCGGCGGCGAGGGCTTTGCCCTTGTCTGCCACTTTCCTTCCCGCTTGTGCGGGCTCTGCGCTGCGCCCGTGGCTCTGTAATTTTAATCTCCTTCACAAACAATGATTTCTCACCTTGTGCCATCATTGCTAAAGCACCTAGTATGTCCTCAACTTCATCGCCATACTCTGTTTGGAAGTCTTGCATCAATGCTTTGAATTTCGTTAAATCCTGATGGCGAATACGCTCGGCAACTTCATGCTTGAAGCGCTGGACACGTTTTTGTGTAATTTCTGCGGCACTTGGTAATTGCATTTCTTCCATTGTATGACGAATAACGCGCTCAAGTATTCTAATTTGACGCAAATCACGCGTATAGATTAAAGAAATTGCATCACCACTTCGCCCGGCACGACCTGTACGACCAATTCGATGAACATAAGCTTCATTATCCTGTGGCAGATCGTAATTCACGACATGACTGATTCGCTCAACATCAAGACCACGCGCAACCACATCAGTTGCAACAAGTATATCAATCTTACCTGATTTTAATTGTTCAATGATATATTCGCGTTGATTTTGCTGCATATCACCATTGATCGCAGCAGCTTTATGACCTTTAGCCTTTAAACCGTCAGCAACTTCAATGGTAGCAGCCTTTGTTTTAACAAAAACCATCACGCCATCGCTGTCTTCAACCTCTAAAATGCGGTCTAGCGCTTCGGTCTTTGATAACCCTTTTACAACCAAATATCGCTGGTGAATCGTTGCGGCTGTCGCTGTTTTTGTTTTAATTTGTACTTTACAAGGCTCACGCAAATAGTCATTCACAATATTAACAACATCACGCGGCATTGTTGCGGAGAATAATAATCGCTGGCAACTTTCAGAAGTATGAGACAATACCCATTTTACATCATCAATAAAGCCCATACGAAGCATTTCATCGGCTTCATCTAATACGATAGCTTTCAATGCATCAAGTTTTAAGGTACCTTTTCGCATATGATCCATAATACGACCTGCAGTACCAACAACCACTTGAACACCACGACGTAAAGCCTGGATCTGACGACCATATTCCTGACCGCCATAAATAGAAACAACATTGATTTTTGCAATGTTTTTCGCAAAACCTTCAAAACTTTCGCTGACTTGAATAGCAAGCTCACGCGTTGGCGTTAAAACTAACACTTGTGGCAATTTTTCTTTGCTATCCAAATCCATATTATTTAACAACGGCAATGCAAAAGCCGCTGTCTTACCTGTACCTGTTTGTGCTTGACCTAGAACATCACGCCCTTGTAACACATAAGGAATTGTATTTGCCTGGATTGGTGTTGGTGTTTGATAGCCCAATGCATTAACTGCAGCAAGGATATGGTCATTCAACCCCAAATCGGAGAAACTTAATTGATCAGAATCAGAACTCATTTATATAAACCTAAATTTTATTTTATTATTGTGTAAATTAGATGGTCATTGTACCTTATTTTATTAAAAGGTACACAATTATTTTGATTTATTTGGTTAAAATAGAATCAATTCAACTAAATGTCTTTAAACAAATAATTGTATTGAAAATTTTGCTTCCCTTTGAAGTGAAGGGAAATCATTAGGATAGCAATATTATGCGCGAGAAGTAACTTCTACTAAATGATAACCAAATTGCGTTTTAACAGGGCCATGAACCTGACCAACTTCTTCATTAAATACAACTTTATCAAACTCAGGCACCATCTGCCCTGGGCCAAAGGTTCCTAATTCGCCACCATTTCTACCAGATGGGCAAAGGGAGTGTTCTTCTGCTGCTTTGGCAAAGTCTTTTCCCGCTTCAATTTCATTTTTTAAATCAATACATTCTTTTTCTGTTTTTACTAGAATATGGCGTGCTGATGCTTGTGTCATGATGATAACTCCTAAATGTTTAAAGGGTTGATTGTAACGGATGTGCAATATATCTGCAATGAAATTCTAAAAAAGCATTGTCTAGAAATTCAATTTTGCATTATGCATCATTGAGTTTAATCGTAATGCTTTTTATGCCTGTTTTAGGCAAGACAAACGCCGATTTCTCAAAATCTGGCCGTGTGACACCATTACTAAAACCATACTGTTCTGTTGGTCGACCAACCCAGTTTTTATCAAGTTTACCATTATCATTGGCATCATGAAAAGCAACCACGGCATACCGTCCAGGTGGAAGGTTTTCAACAGTTTGTGATACAGAACGCCCTGATATAGGCTTTATTTTATAGCCTTGGTATTTTGCTTCAGCCTCTGGGAAATTATCAGGGCTATTATATAACGCAATAAGCACTTGGCCCTTTGTGTTGTTAATATTCGTGACATGGATATTCAAGGTTGATGCACTTGCAATGCTTGTAAAACCAAACACACACAAAATAACCTTCATCGCTTTTTTCATAAATAGCTTCCTACTGTTGTTAATAACCTGATACAAAACGGCAAATAATGTGGAGATTATTCATCATCAATAAATGATGACCTTCCTGGTGTATCACATTGAACCTCCCTATACTAAAAACCTGATATTATAAACTTACAACACCCAACAAAATAAAGCAATTGATTTAAAGTTAATTCTCAAAAAGAGAAAACTTAAAATAACATAAAAACATTGATATTTTACCCGCTTGTGCTGATGGTTCCTTACTGGGTTATTACCAAAGCAAAAAATTTATTGTAATTTGTTTAATGCCACTCTTGCTAATTGTTTGATTTTATCCTTGATATCAGGCGCATAATCACGGGATACTTTTACTCCCCATACGACATCAGGCCAACAAAAATCATCAACTTTTCTCCCGATCACATGAATATGTAGCTGAGGCACGACATTACCAATGGTTGCAATATTGATTTTATCGGCATCAAGCTCGTGTTTTAACAAAGCAGATAACTGGTTAATCTGGGCATTTAAAGAAAACTGCAATTCTGGCGCTAATTCAAACCACTCTGTTTTACTTGTCTTTGGAATAATTAAAAACCATGGCACCAGTGCGTTGTTTGACAAACGTATCTGTGACACATCAGTGTCACAGATAAACGTGCTACTTTGTTCCAAGCGTGGATCTAATGCAATTTTCACGAAAATAATGCTCTTATTTTTTCCAAGTCTTCATAAGTATCAACACCTAATGGCGTTTTTTGCCGCGCTTCTGCAATCGCAATTTTTTCATTATGCCATAACACACGTAGCTGCTCGAGTGACTCAATCACCTCTAATGGACTTTTTTGCATGTCTGCATAGCGCTTTAAAAATCCTGCACGATAGGCGTATAGTCCAATATGCCGGTAATGCTGACCAAGTTGTGCTTGTTTTTGATCAAATATACCTCGCTGCCAAGGAATCGGTGCGCGGCTAAAGTATAGTGCATAACCTTTATCACTCAAAACAACTTTGACGCAGTTTGGATCAAAAATATCTTCCGCATCATCAATTTGTTCGCAAAGCGTTGCCATAACTGCATCATTGTGTTGTGATAAAAGTGAGGCCACTTGCAAAATATTATCAACTGGCAGCAATGGTTCATCACCTTGAACATTGATAATAATATCGTCATCTGGTATTTCTCTTTTGTCAACAACTTCAGCAATACGCTCAGTTCCAGAAGCATGTGTCGTCTTTGTCATGCAAACATCTGCGCCAAAGCTGTGTGCTGCATCAGCAATTTTTGTGCTATCTGTTGCAATAATCGTTGTATCAAAGCCACATTTTTTAGCCTGATCGTAAACATGCGCAATCATCGGTTTGCCTGCAATATCAATTAATGGCTTATCTGGCAACCTTGTTGACTGCAGCCTTGCAGGAATAATAATATGCTTTTTAACCATATTGTTTAATCTCTTCCAAGCTTAATGCCTTTGCTTCATCCACAAGCATCACAGGAATACCATCAATAATTGGATATGCAAGTTTCTCGGCTTTACACACAAGAACCTGCCGATCTTTATCATAAACCAAAGGTGATTTACACGAAGGACAAACAATAATATTTAATAACTTTGTATCCATAATTTATGCCTTAATGACAAAAATAAATGTATCGGCTTCTTCATAGTTCTCAACGATATCATAATCATTGATTTTACACCAGGCAGGAATATCATGTTTTACACCAGGATCCGTACAATATACTTTAAGCAGCTGGCCTTTTACCATTTGTTTTAATGCATTTTGTGTCTTAATAACCGGCATCGGGCACAGTAAGTTGCGTAGATTTAATTCTTGCATTGTTATACATACCATTGTGGGTTGACTTCATCACTGGAAAAAGGTTTCACCGTGACCTCACGCGTAATACCACCTTTATACTCAAATGAAACCGTAACATCCTGTGCATCTTTTCCTTGTGAAAAGCGCCCAACAATCTTTGCAACAAACGCTTCATCTTCTTGCGCAAAATCACCGTCAATCAAAGTTAACGGTCCACCGTGTGATATAATACTTACTGCAACAAACTGCCGTTTATAGCCTTGTAAAAAACGGTTTTCACCTTCTTCTCGGCCAATAATCAGTTTAAACTCAGGTTTAGGACGCAGATGACGCCCAATCTTTAATAACATGATATCATCAAAATCATAATCTCGATTGCCATTACGACCTTTCCACAAATCAACAAGCTTGTCGGAATATTGTTTATCTGTTAAGAAACAGCAACCACCAGCAGGTGTGGCATAATCCGTAAACCCATACTGTGCGGCCAGCTCAAATTGTGGCTTACGGTTACGGCCATGAAAGGCAAATAATTTCTCCCGGTCAACCCATCCTTCTTTTTCAGGAAGTGTTTCTGGTAAGTTTTTAGCGCATAATGGGCGTAATAACAATGAATCAATACCCGATTGTTTTTGCACAACTGGCATTGTGTCTTTCCTTTGTGACATTGGTCTTTGACCTACGACCTCACCGGTAATAATGAAATCAAAATCATTTTCCAGCGCCCAGGCTTTTGCTTTTTTCACCATAAATATTTTACAATCAAGGCAAGGGTTCATATTCGCACCATAGCCATATTTAGGATTTAAAAGCACATCCTTATATTCCTCAATCACATCAATAATATGAAGCTTAATGCCTAATTGCTCTGCAACCCAAAGTGCATTATTACGCTTTTGCTTGTTCTGATCTTTTTTACGAATTGCATGTGTATGACCCTCAACACAAAACCCTGTAAAAAAGTTAATTCCCTCAACATGAACCCCCTGATCCATAATGGCCTTTGCTGCTAACATAGAGTCAAGACCACCTGAAATAAGTGCTACTGCCTTTTTTTGCTTTTTTGACTGTTGCTGAATTTCTTCATTTAACTGCTGTATCTGCATTATTTTAATCTGCCTTATTTTACTTTTAAATGCGCCATAATCGGCTTAAATAACATAAAATCAAACACCAGCTTGATTTTATTGTGCCATTGTACGCAAATCAGGCAAATTTTTCACCCTATAAAATAAATTTTTTATTTACAGATATTCCAAAATACAATCCATGCTGTTTTCATCGCAAACAGCATTTTGTCGTCAAGGCTCAGTAATGTGAGTATCTATTAGAATAATGAGAGAGTTATTGACTAAAGAAGCTAAAAAGACTAAAAAAATAGCAAAAGGGTATAAGCTAACAACTCAGCTGAGTCCCTGTACCTGCATACGTTAAAACAGGTGATTGCTCAAGTGTTGCCCAGCTACCAGCAACACCAATTAACCCAATCGTCTGGTAATCAGGTCGATCCGTTGCTATTTCAAATATAGCGCAATCATTATTCTGGCCACCTTGAGATTTTAATGTGATTACGCTGCTACCCCATGATTGTGACTCCCAACGCGTAATATTATGTTGTGTGGCTGGAAATTCAGCAATCACTTTAATATCATAATGCTGTCCTGCAACCATGACAGCAGGTGACACCAAATAATCTATATAATAATAACCATCAGCCTTACTATCTTGCTGCAATACAACACGCGTATTCTCATCAAATCTGGCAGGAATAGAAATATTGTCATCAACATAATCATTTTTATTAATTAAAGCAACAGCCTGATTAAATGCCCCATCCAAAGATAAGCCTGTTAATAATTTATATGCGCCACCATAATAGCCACCAGATGCGCTACTCATTAATTTAATTGCTGCTGTTGTTGCAGGGTTGGCATTATTTGACTGCCATTGTGTGTTACCAAGATTTCCCATTAAAAAGCTGGCATTTAAGAAATCATCTGAATAAGCGTTATTGCTTGTCGTATCTGGTAATGGTTGTGGTTGATTATTCTCAAAAATGGCTGCATAAGTTGCCTGTCCATCGCTGTCAGGTAAATAGACCTTATAACCTTCTTCAGGACTTTGATAATCAAAAAATACACCATTAATGCCTAAGCTAGATTGGCCACCCATCTCATCAGATAAAATCGTTTTTGCTGTTTGACAATTCTGCGTTGTTTCTGAGGCACACTTTTCTAAAGTGTATTTACCAAGAATTAATGGAATCCTACCTACATCATAGTTAAAATTCCAGTGATCAAAGGTGTTAAGACTGGCATCACCTGTGATATTAAGCAAGAAATTGCTATTTTCATAACGAAAATAAGCAGCACCAGGTACACCTTGCCTAATAAAGCCAAGAACACCACCCCAATTACTGTTATTTGACATCGCCGTTAACTGAGCCACACGCATGGCATTTAATGTATTTTGGATGACAGACTGCCATTGGCTAGATCTATCTGTGTCGACCTTAGAAAATTCATCTAGTGAGCTTAAAAGCGTTTTACTATAAGCCATACCAGCAATACCATCAACCGGCTTATTGCGGTCAGAACCTGCATTTCTGCCACCTTGATTTAAAAATACAGCACCATTTAAATTGGTTGTATCATATTCATAAATCGCTTCCATCATGTCAAGTGCTGCGGCCTTATATGCCTGATTATCTAATACCTCACCGGCCAGATAAAATCCTCGCGCCAACATAATATCTGCATCTGTTGCGCTATACTCTTCTAGCACATTAAGATTGTCGTCAAATGCCCAAGGTAAAAGGCCATTGACAAGGCGAGAGTTACCCTGGCTATAAATAAAGCCATATACTGCCTGAATAGATGTTTTTGCTTTAGCATTATCCGGGTCTAACACCAACATCCCAGCACCAATTAATACTTGAAACGCAATACCCTCAGAAGTATATGCCTGATAACCACCTTTGATTAAACCTTCACTACCTGTATTCACCAACAACCAGTTATTATATTGATTCTCAAGACTTTGTAATGGGTAGGGTTTATCTTGGGAAATAGCTTGCCGATCATAGATAAGTGATAGTGAAGTCGTTTGATTAGGCTGAATAACAAAATAACGCGTATTGCCACCTTGTACAGTATATCGATTTCCATTTTCAATAAAATCAGGCACATACAGCGTATAACTTAACCCACCCTCGGATGAAAGCAATTGTCCCAGATTACTGTCTCCTTGATAAAGGCTCCCTGAAAGTACTGTTTCTCCCTGAGTATTGGTTACTGTATAACTTGGCATGGTTGTTGGAATACTGCCAATAGTACTTACATTGACATTCAAACTTCCATACACTCTTTCCGGTGGCGCCTCATAATAGATAGAAACCTGTTTGGTTTGCCCATCGGTCAATGAAAAACTACTTGGCGTTGCAATACCCTGGCCACCTTCTAGCGGCTCAACACTTACATTAAAGCTTGCCATAGAGCCTACAAAGCTTACTGGAATAGTAGTCTGGCCACCCCATGGTATATTATCAATACTTGCAACGGCTGTATTATCGCGTTTGACTGTAACCTTTGCTAAGGTACTACCTGTTACATAATCCGGCTTTTGAGGCAGCTGTAACAAAATATTTGCAGAAGATGTATCTTCTACTTGACCAACGACAAGGCTCCCTTGTGCTGTTGTACCTGCAAAACCTACCGCACTAACACTAATGGACAGGGTAAACGCATCTAAATTCTAGTATTTATCTGGCCTAATGCTGGAATATAGTGCATCTTATTAGTTATAGCAAACTAAGTATCAATTTAAATTATTATGGATAGTGTTTTCGTTGAATGTTTTAAGGAATTAAAAGACCCCCAGATCTGAAGCTCGTCGGTGAGGGGAAGACTGTAGATAT
>NZ_QLIT01000093.1 GCF_003574485.1 Facilibium subflavum | reverse complement strand
TTATATCGAACTCACGTTAGTTAAAGAAAATTAGATGCGTTTACCCTGGCAGTTTAATATTGAGAAAATCAGAGCGAGAGCTTGCTGGCACTTAACCAGCAGAGTTATCAGAAAAATGTTGTCTCATACATTCGGCGTGTTGATTAACAAGAAGTTAGGAAACCCACCTATTCAATTTGAAAAGTTGGGCGTATGTTAAAAAAGTCGAGCATGGCGTTATGCTAATATGTTAGAAGCTAAGCGTGCTCTTAATCGATACTTTGAATTTTATAATTATGAGCGGCAACATCAAGGCTTGAGTTATAAAAAGCCTGCTGAAGTGCACTTTGGTATTTGCTATAAAAATGCTGATGCTGATAGAGTCAAATCTGAGTTGTTATCTGGTTTGAAGAGAAACTATGAAAGTTGCTTTAAATCAGTGAAAAATGAAATAACGTTACAATGAAAATTGTGTCTCATTTTTATGATATTGTGGTATTGACATTGGGGAGTACTTTACCCATAATCATTTCTTATATTTCATGACATTTGAGAAAAACATGCTATATAAAATATTAGAGTTGCATAGCAGCATCTTATCTTGCAAAAGAAAAGCACAACGGGCACCCATAGTAGCTACATACATCAGTCTACTTTTTGTTCTAAATACTTCAACATTAAACGCAAGTGAGATTAAAATGAACCAAGTACAAAATAAATTCGTCCAATATAATGATCAAAGGAATAGCCAATTACTCTACACCCCAACAAAAGAAGTAAAAGATGTTTCATCACAAGAGATAAAAGATTTAATTGAGCAAATGAAAGAGGTATTAAAAAGTAATACTGGTGTTGGAATAGCAGCTAATCAACTAGGTAAAAATGTTCAAATATTCGCGATACGTTACAAAGCTCCAGAAAACCAAGCTTCACCCTTGCCTAAAGAGCTATCAGAAGATATCCCTTTACAGTATTTTATTAATCCCCGCATTACTTTGAAGTCAGATGACTTAGTTTATTTTTGGCATGGTTGCTTGAGTGCTTTAGATATGCCTTTGGGAAAAGTAGCAACAAATAAATGGATAGAATATACAGCCTTTAATGAGAGTGGAAATCAAATAACGGGGAGATTAGATGGGTTAAGCGCTATTATTTTTCAGCATGAATTCCGTCATTTATTAGGTGGTCTTTATTTTGAATATGCTGTTGACTTTAAAACACCAAAAGAATTAAAGGAATCTTTTTCTAATGGTAGAGAAAAAATTTATCAAATAATAATGAATCCCAGCGGTGTAAAGCCTATTCTTTATAATTATGAGCTAAATGAAGCGATTAGTTATTAGGTTCTGTGAACCA
>NZ_QLIT01000092.1 GCF_003574485.1 Facilibium subflavum | reverse complement strand
ACAAATTCCGAATGCGCCCGGCATTATTTGATAGTGTATCCTCTAAAATCATGGGTGTGATGATCTACTTTACAAGCGACCAGGTTGCATTTTCTGCAACTGTGTTACCTTGTCTGGTCATCTTTTTTTTATTTATTGCGGTATATTACCGCTTAGCCCATAAATATCGATTTATTGAAAAGGAAATATAATGTACAAGAATACCTATATCCACAACCCACTTGTTAGTGAAAATATATTTAAGCACATACATTATGATAACCAATCACTCCCGCAATTTGAAAAGGCAAAGCATCATCATCAATTTCACCGCTATGATCTTGTGAGCACTGGACCTAACATCTTTCCCTGGGCAGAATGGCATTATTATAACTTTACACAAGACCAAAGCCGGCTTGAAAAAGTCTTCCCCGTGCTTGTTTCATATCACCAATGGTTGATGCAAAACAGAACATGGCCAGATGGCAGTTATTTTGCCAGTGGCTGGGCAACTGGTATGGATAATCAAAAATTTGGTGTTAACCGTTACCCTTTCGGACAAGACAATCTTGTTGACTTATATTGCGATATGACACAAAAGGATCCTGATGGATTCCCAACAATCACCTGCAAAGCACATAAACCGATGAAACTTAAAGTACACTTCCAAGGGCAGACTAAATACATAGCCTCTATTGATTACTTGACCGAAAAAAAGACGTCGCATGTCAAAATCACGCTATAGAAAGCTTCGTTATATTGATAAACCAGCCAATGATTATTTAAAGGTATTGAGAGTAATGCTATATACCTTACTTTTTTTAAAATGTTTCATAAAATAAATTCTGGAGAGATAGAATGGTAAAACACGCCACTAATAAAAATATATTAAGCCCTAAAACATTATTCAATAGCCACAACTGGGGGTTTAGCCAAGGCAGACGCATTAAAGTAGGAAATGTAGATATGATACATATCTCAGGCCAGGTTCCTTGGGATGAAAAAAGCACCTTAGTTGCAAACGACCTACCCAGCCAATTTTCTGCTTGCTTAGACAATGTTATCACTGTTGTTAAGGAAGCAGGTGGCACAAAAAATGATATCCAGCAATTGCGAATATACGTCGTTAATTTCAAATCAGGAAAAGATGCTGAAGTGATCGCTAAAATATTAAAAATGAAATTCAAAGATGCTGACTTTCCTGCATCAACCTGGCTGGGCGTTGAAAGCTTAGCGCAACCAGATTACCTGGTTGAAGTCGATGCAATTGCGACAATTATTAATAAAGAATAATACTATTTGTAAACCACTTTGCGGTGTTTAGCTGCCAAGCACTTTATGAAGATTGTGGTGAAACTGCAAAATTGTTTGCAAATGATATAATAGACTTATTCTTCAAATGCCCCAAAAGACATAAGTTTTTGATAACGTGTCTCTTTTCTTTTTTCATTATCCGCTTCAAGCAATTCTAATAATAATCGATCTATCGTTTTTTGGATTTCCTGGGCCGCCTGCTCAATATCTCTATGGGCACCACCTAAAGGCTCTTTGATCACTTCATCAACGATATTTAAAGACTTTAAGCGGTTTGCAGTAATCCCCATAATCTCTGCAGCATCAGCGGCCTTTTCTGCTGTTTTCCACAAAATAGAAGCACAGCCTTCTGGTGAGATTGTGGCAAAATAACTGTATTCTAGCATCACAAGCTTATCACCAACACCAATACCAAGCGCTCCACCTGAACATCCTTCCCCGATCACCACACAGATAACAGGCACATCAAGTTTCGCCATTTCCAATAAATTTCTTGCAATCGCCTCACTTTGTCCGCGCTCTTCGGCTTTAACACCAGGGTATGCCCCAGGTGTGTCGATAAATGTGATCACAGGCATGCCAAATTTTTCTGCCATCTTCATTAAACGAAGCGCCTTACGGTAGCCTTCAGGGTGCATCATCCCAAAATTATGGCGAAGCCGATCTTTGGTTTTTCTACCCTTTTCCTGACCAATCACCATGACTGGTTTATTATTTAAGCGTGCAATACCACCAATAACCGCCTTATCATCGGCAAAAGCGCGATCACCATGAAGTTCTTGAAAATCATCAAATATCTTATGCACAAAGTCTAAAAAATAAGGTCGCTGCGGATGGCGCGCAAGCTGAATAATCTGCCAATCTGTTAACGAACTGTATATCTTTTTCATCAGATCATTCGTTTTAGACTGCAGCTTGCTTATTTCATCCTGGATCTCTTTTGTATGGTTACTGGCGTTTGCCAAAGCTTCTATCTTTGCTTCAAGTTCCGCAATGGGTTTTTCAAACTCAAGAAATTCCATCATATATCCTATGATTATTCTACCTGACGCTTACAATACGTCTCTTTGACGAAAAATGCAAATATAATACTAATGATAAAGCCAATTAGCAAAATACTCATACCGAAATTTAATCCTGGTGCCGCCATTGACTCATACCCCATGGCATGGTTAAATTTCTCGGTTAAAACTCCAAATAATGGCATAGCAATAACCCCACCCCAAAGCAGTGAGTTCATCGACACAATACTTGTTGCAATCGCATTATTTTTCATGGGATTAATCTCACCGACCACAGGATATGCAATTGTTTGCGCACTTGTGACAAATCCTAGTAAGAAAAACAACACCGACAATGCGGTGACGCTTAGACTTAAGAACATAATCATTGCGATAATAACTACAGAAAAAATACCACCTAAAATCAAAGGCAGTTTACGTCTTTGCATTGCCTCAGTTAACCACCCCCAAAATGGGTATGCAAAAATCATGCCTAAAAAGATAAATCCTGTGATTGAACGGGCATCTAAGATACTAACACCATGTGTTTTCATCAGATACTCATTTGACCACATACCACCTAACATCCATGTACCGATGTTAATCAATCCCACATACAAACCACAAAACCAGTTCTGCGGTTTGGTTAAGACATTTTTAAAGGTTGTTAGAAGTGAGTCATTTTTAAGTGCTTCAACCTGTGCTTTACGTGCCTTATCACGGCTACTAGGCGCATTGCGCACAACGATGAAAATCAAAGCCGCCAGGCAAAAGCCAAACAGGCTTATTACTAACAATGTTTTTTGTAAACCTAACCAGTCTAATAAGTGCCCAACAGGTGCTTGTGCTGCATACCCACCTAACATGCCAATGGCAATAATTACACCAATAACAAATCCTATGCGATTGGCAGGAAACCAGTTTGTCGCAACGCGCACACAACCGATCAGGCTAAAACTTGCACCAAATCCCATCAATAATCGAGATAAAACAATCAAATAAATATTACTGGTTAATGAAAATAATAAGATGCTAGCTGCACACACCAAAAGCGCCAGACAGATGGCGTGTCTTGGTGAATAGCGATCTAGAATGTAAGCTGCTGGAATCAAGCACAGAATATTCGTGTAAAAATAAAGGCTTGAAATAAAGCTTACAGTGACTGGCGTTAAAGTTGGATAGGCATTCAAGATTGCTGGAGTTAATGTATTAAAGGCATTACCTAAACCAAACTCAAAAAAGAAAAATAATGAAACAATCAATACAACAAACCATGAGCGTACCAACGAAAAGTTCTTTGACTCTACCTCAGACAAAACTTGCATAAAATTTCCAATTAATTAAACCTCAAATTATGATCGCCACAATATACCAGAAAAATACATTTTTGACACCTTTATGATTATTTTTTACAAAATTTACAACTTAATTAACCAAACTGGCTTTCAGTGCAAAAAGATTCACGATGGGCTAAGAAAGCGTTATAATTTCTCTAACAATAAAGCGTAAAACCACGATACACACATGCCGCAAACACAATCACAGCACACGCCAATGATGCAACAGTATCTGAATATTAAATCCCAATACCCTGAAACTTTACTGTTTTACCGTATGGGAGATTTTTATGAGCTGTTTTACGAAGATGCAAAAAAAGCCGCCAGACTTTTAGATATCAGCTTAACCTCTCGTGGAAAATCCAATGGCCAACCCATTGATATGGCAGGTGTGCCTTACCATGCAGCAGAAACTTACTTAGCAAAACTGGTTAAAAAAGGTTATAGTGTTGCTATTTGCGAGCAAACTGGAGATGTGAACAATAAAGGTCCTGTTGAACGTGAAGTCGTGCGTGTTATTACACCGGCAACCGTATCAGAAGAAAGCCTGTTAGAACACACCGACAACAATATTATCTTAGCTATTTTCCATCGCAATAATCGCGTGGGGGTTGCCTATTTATCCTACACACAAGGCGATATTAAACTTTTTGAGTTTGATAAAAGAAAACGCCCACTTATTGATGAGCTTTCTCGCCTTCAACCTAAAGAAATCCTCGTATTAAATAGCTTTTATGATGCGTTTGAGCAAACACTTGTGCAACTGGAATGCTGTATTCAAAAGCGTAATGAATGGGATTTTCAATTAATGCCTGGTAAAAAACTATTAAAAGATATTTTTGGGGCAACTGCGATTACTGATGAGATTAACCGGGCAACACTTGGCTTATCTGCGGCAGCTGCATTAATCAACTATCTTATAGAAACGCAAAAATCCACTCCTCGCCATTTACGCTCTATCAGCATTGAACAAAATCAACACCTGTTGCATATTGATGCGATATCTCGTCGAAACTTAGAAGTTCAACATGCCTTATCTGGGAAAAGTTCACATACGCTTTTTTCGATGATTAATCAGTGCAAAACAGCACTTGGAAACAGACTTCTTAGCGCATGGTTTCAAGCACCAACACGTAACATGGATACTCTGCAAAAACGCCAGCAATCCATTATCGATTTGTTAGCACAAAACAAAATGGATCAAATACAACCCATATTGCAACATACACAGGATATTGAGCGCATCACCTCAAGAATCATGTTAAACACAGCCAAACCAAAAGATCTGGTTGCCTTAAGGCAAACCTTATCTTTACTGCCTGAGTTAAGAAAACATCTTCAACAACACAGTCATCCACATCTTATTCATCTGGCTGAACACTTAATATCACTGCCACATTTAGCCGAAATGCTTAATAAGGCAATCGTTAACGAGCCACCTGTTACCATCCGTGATGGCGGCGTCATCAAAAAAGACTATGATAGTCACCTCGATCAACTGCGCGATTTAAGCCAAAATGCAGGTGACTATTTAATTCAAATGGAACAGCGTGAGCGCCAGCGTACCGGTATTTCAAACCTGAAAATTGGATTTAATAAAGTCCATGGTTACTATATTGAAATATCCAAATCACAACATAAAGCGTTGCCTTGCGATTACATTCGCCGCCAAACCTTAAAAAATGCCGAACGCTATATTACCGATGAACTTAAACAATTTGAGGATAAAATACTCAGCAGTAAAGAAAAGGCATTAAGCTATGAAAAGCACCTCTATCAGGATTTATTGGATTGTATTGCTGCTGAATCAGAAATACTACATCAACTGGCTAAAACCATTGCTGAGATTGATGTTTTAAGCAATCTTGCAGAGCGAGCACAAACCTTAAAGCTTAGTTGCCCAAACTTTACAGATGATGCTTCTTTACAGGTTGTTCAAGGCCGGCACCTTGTGATTGAGAATATGTTGGATAAGCCCTTTATCGCCAACGATACCATGCTTTCTGCCAATCGCAACTTCGAGGTTATTACAGGCCCTAATATGGGTGGAAAATCAACCTATATGCGCCAGTTAGCACACATTGTCCTACTTGCACATATTGGCAGCTTCATTCCAGCAAAAAGCGCGCTAATTGGCCCTGTTGATGCCATTTACACACGAATTGGCGCGTCAGATGATATAAGCAGTGGTCGCTCGACTTTCATGGTTGAGATGACTGAATGTGCACATATTCTTAGAAATGCGACACACCAAAGCCTTGTGCTGATGGATGAGGTTGGTCGTGGCACAAGCACGTTTGACGGACTTGCACTAGCCACAGCCTGTGCAGAGAAATTAATTCAGATAAGCGCTTACACCTTATTTGCCACCCACTATTTTGAGCTGACCGAACTTGCAAATAAATATCCACATGTCAGAAATATTCACTTTGAAGCCACAGAGCATAAAAATGGCATTATATTTTTACATCATGCCAAACCAGGTGCTGCATTAAAAAGCTATGGCATTCAAGTGGCAAAGCTTGCGGGCCTGCCAAATGATGTCATTAAAAATGCGCATATGATTTTATCTGAATTAGAACAAAAAAATACAAGTCTTTGTGCTTCTGAGCAACAAAATCTGGACTTAGAAATACCTCATCAAAAAGAAGAAGATGATCAACTTGCACAATTAATTGAAACATTAAATAACCTTGACCCTAACACAATGACACCCATTGAAGCATTATCGTGCCTGTCTTCATTAAAATCCTTAGCAAATAACGGTTAATGGGCTTGGCCTTTTTATCTGCTTCAGGCATAATGTTTTTATTTAAAAATAAATCTCAATAACAGGAAAGAATAATGGAAAACAACTCACAAGACAAACAGCCAAACTTCATTATCCAAAAAGTTTTCACAAAAGATATTTCTTTTGAAGCACCAAACACGCCAGATGTTTTTAAATCTCAATGGAAACCTGAAGCTAATGTCAATGTTGATACACACTCAAACGCATTAGATAAAGATGTTTACGAAGTGGATTTAACCTTAACGGTCACGGTAAAAAATAATAACGAAACCGCTTATTTAATTGAGTTGACACAATCAGGTATATTCACGATGGAGAACATGCCAGAAGAACAACTAAACCCAATGCTTGCAGCTTACTGCCCAACAGCACTTTTCCCCTACGCAAAAGAAGCGATTGATAGTTTAATCAATAAAGGTGGTTTCCCGCAAATTAACCTATCCCCGATTAACTTCGATGCACTTTATATGCAAAAGCTTTCTGATCAACAATCCTCTGAAGCAACCCAACACTAAATTACGCTTATGCATAGACAACAGCAATATAACGTCTTTGGTGCCTCTATTGCTGTATTATCTACATCAGTTTTCTTCGACTAATCAAAGAGGCTAATATCATGCCAAAGAACACCTTAACTAAACAACTTGGCTGTATGATGATCGTTACAGGCACCGAAGTTGGTGCTGGCATCCTGGCCTTACCGATTATTACCGCAAAACTGGGATTTTTAGTCAGCAGTATCGTAATGCTGGCCGCCTGGTGCATCATGACCTATACTGCCTTACTTATTGCAGATATTGCCTTAACCATGCCCAAAGGTGCAAGCTTTGCTTCTATTGCAAAACGCACGCTTGGTAAGCCTGGCGCTGTCATCGCCTGGGTAAGTTTTTTATTGCTGATGTATTGCATCAGTGTCGCTTATATCTCTGCAGCAGCATCAGCCTTTAATGCACTTATTAGCAGTATCCCGCAAAATGCCTGGGCACTTATCTTTGTCGTTGTGTTTGGTGCAATCGTGGTTATTGGTACTACCGCTGTTGATTTAATTAATCGCTTTCTGCTTACTACAAAGCTAATTTTTCTTGTTATTGTATGCCTGGTATTTTTACACTATGTTTCACCTGAGAATTTAATCGTTTCTCCCATCCATTTAACAAGCACATTAGTCATTGCAATCCCTGTGATTATTACCTCTTTTACTTCGCATATTATTGTGCCTACATTAACTGAGTATTTGAATAAAGACGCCAAAGCGCTTTTTCGTGTTATCTTTTATGGCAGCTTAATTCCATTGGTTCTTTATTTTTTATGGCTTATTTCTGTATTAGGCGTCTTACCCCTTCACGGAAAAGTCAGCTTTATGGGCTCCATTTTTAATCATGTACAAATTGAATCTGCCAATGTCGGCGATATTTTACGTGCATTAAAAGAGAAGATCAGCACTTCTGTTGCCAACATCAGCATGAATGTATTTACAGATATATCAGTAATGACTTCTTATCTTGGGGTGAGTTTATCGCTTTACCACTTTAATATTGACAGTTATCGACTCAATCGCCTAAACATTAAAGTCAAGACATTGATCGCGGTTGTTTTAACTTTTATCATCCCGTTACTGGTCAATTTACTGGACCCTGATTTATTTATCAGCGCAATTGGCTATGTTGGCGTTTGTATTGCGGTATTGCTTTTAATCATGCCCGCTATTATTGCTTTTAAACTCAAGCAAAATGGCCAGCAATTTCATTATAAAATCAATCAAATACCAGCCTTGTGGGTTGTTGCATTTATCGCAGGGGTTTTAATTATTTTAATCCGTTTTTCTTAAGCCACTGTTGCCAGGCAAATAAAAGTGCAGCAAAGCTTCGGCATTCAATAAAACTTGCATCTTCAATAAGCTGATCTACTTTTGAAAGTGGATAAGGCACAACCTCCAAAGGCTCTGGCTCATCCCCAGGCAGTTTTTTTGGGTGTAAACCTTCTGCCTTAACAATAGAAATATTGTGCGCCATGTAGTTAGGTGATAAGTAAACATCTTTTAAAAAAGTATATTTTTCAGCACTATATCCCACCTCTTCCATAAGCTCACGATCAGCCGCCTCAAAGAGCTTCTCGCCCTGATCTATCGTCCCCTTAGGAAAGCTTAGGGTATATTGCTCTACGCCAACTGAATACTCCTTGACTAACAACACGGTATCCTCATCCAGCATTGGGATAATCAAGACTGCTTTATGCATCACTGTTGTCGGTGCAATGCGCTCAAAAATACGCTTGGCACCATTAGAAAAGGTTAAATCAATCTGCTCGATGCGAAATAATCGCGTCTCCGACAAGGTTTTCTTTGCAGTAATTTTAGGTAACTTAGGCGACATACATTGTATTTTTAACGTTTATCTCTTATAAAGTAATCATACATGGATTTAATTTTGGTTGTAAACATCTATGTACCAACTGGTGTATTATGTCCCTGGGTCACATCTTGCCATTACCAAGGAAAAACTCTTTGAAATCGGGGCGGGAAATGATGGCCAATACTGCTGCTGTGCCTGGCAAACCAAAGGCCAAGGGCAATTTCTACCCCAAGGCGATGCTAAACCTTATATCGGCCAAAATAATGAGATTAACTATGTTGAGGAATATAAAGTTGAGCTACTGGTGTCTGATAATTTAATTGAAAAAGCCATTGCGATCTTACAAGAACACCATCCTTATGAGACGCCCGCTTTTAGTGCATGGAAATTAGTATTTCATGGTTAAGAGTAAGTAACCAGCTAAGCATTATGAGTTAAATATAGGCACCCAACCTTTTTTATAAGTAAGTGCTAGCATTGACAGCCCCAGCGTTTTTGCATGTATCATATCTTAGTATTATTTGGTGTAAGCAAAGCGCTCCATTGCAGCTTCTGGATAACGATAACCAAACGCTTTTGGTAAATTATTTAAGGCCAGTAGGTCACTGTCAGAAAGCTTGATATCTATTGCCTGCATATTCTCTAGCAAATACTTTTCACGCTTAGTACCAGGGATTGGTACAACGTTTGCTTGTTTAAGCAACCATGCTAGCGCTAACTGTGACAATGTACAGCCTAATTTATGTGAAAGGTCAGTCATTTTTCCAATAATCACTTTGTTTTTTTCAAGGTTATCAGGTAAAAATCTAGGCAAATCCCTTCTAAAATCATCAGCTTCAAGCTCATCGTTTAAATGAATCGTTCCTGTTAAAAAGCCTCGCCCTAACGGACTATAAGCCACAAGCCCAATATCAAACTCTCTACAAAGAGTTAAAACACCATCATTCTCTACCCCTCTGCTCCACAAAGAGTACTCCGTTTGAATGGCTGCTAACAGATTTTGCTCATTGCTCTTTTGTAAAAACTTATATGCTTTCTCTATAGTTACTGCATTGGCTTCAGATAGGCCAATGTACTTTATCACCCCTTCTTTAGCAAGCTCCTGCAGTGCTACCATACTTTCTTCAATAGGGGTTACACCATCCAATCTATGCAAATAGTACAAATCAATATAATCTGCCTTTAGGCGATCAAGACTCTTGTAACAAGCCTCTTTAATATAACTGGCGCTTGTATCAACCCCTCTTTTGGTCAGGTCATTTTTATCTCTTATAATGCCGCATTTAGTTGCTAAAATAATATCATCCCGCTTATATTCATTGATAACGCTGCCAACTAACTGTTCATTTTTGCCAAATCCATAAGAATCAGCCGTATCGATCATGGCATGTTTTCCAACAAGCTGAATATAACGATGGATCGTTTTCCGAGCTTCATTATTGTCTATGCTTCCATAAAACTCAGAGCAACCCATTGCACCAAAACCAATGCTTGACGTTCTTAATTGACCTAAATTAACATATTTACTCATTTCATTTTTCTCCTTCTAGTAACTCTTTTAAATAACTTTCCAATGATTTTGGACATAATTTACGCTCTTTTTAATTTAGTTCGAATAGAGTGTTTCTTTTTGGCAAGAAAGACACTTAAATAAATTAACCATGCTGCCAACATAGCAAAACCACCCACAAAGGTTGTCATATATTGGCTAACAACTAGCAATTTCCCTCCCAACATCGTCACAATAATTGTCATCAATGCCTGTATAGATTGTGCCTTACCCAACAAAGCACCCTGTTCATTCATAGCGCCTCGACTTGAGATAGCCCCGAGTAAAGCAGGCAATGTAAAACCCATTGAGAATGGAAATAAAAAAGCCACGATATGCAAAAACCACCAATTGTGTGCAACTCCTATTCCCAAGGCGGCAAGCCCTGGCACAACTATCACCCAGCGCAAAATTTTTTCAGGTGATACCAATCTCAAAAACCGCCGCGCAATAAATATTTGCGTGCCTGCAAAAGTACCTCCCATAAAGGCCAGCATAGGACCTACTGTATGTGCTGTATAATTAAAATGAATAATTAAGAACGTAGGCAAAAACTGTAAGAATAAAGCCCAACCGCCAATGAAAATCAACCAAACCCATAAAATATCGTACGCTTTTCGATCTTTCAATGCATCTATAGTCAGCGTCAATCCTTTTAGGAGGTGTATCTTTTGCAAGCTACCACGATGACTAATACAGAGCGTTTCACGATAACCAAGATATAAAAATAGCCCAATAATAAACAAAATAGCCGTTAAAAAGTAAAAAGGTGTGCTGTAGTTAAACCCATGAAAGACTGTGTGATCTGACAGAAAGCTCCCCAGCGGGGCACCACAAACCCAGGCAAGGCCTAATGAAAGCTGAACCAAACTAATATTTGAAGCACGCGATTTTTCATCACTAACATCCACCATGCTAGCTTGTGCAACAGATACATTACCAGCAAATAAACCTAAAATAAAACGAGAGATAAAGAGCAATATATACGCATTAATAGTAATCGAAAAAGCAGTAAGAAATGTCGCCAAAATGGTACCAATAATCGTTACGAGTAAGACTGGCTTACGACCAAAATGATCCGACAAAACACCAAATATGCTTGCACTTAAAAATTGCCCCAATGGATACAACCCCAGTGCAATACCGACCGAAGTCAATCTTTCCGCATGAGTCCATGCCACTGGTAAAAAACCGGCAGATTTATTGACAAAAAGCTCTGGGAAAATTGTCGCCGCTATTGTAAACCCCATAAAATCTAAAAGTGCAACAAAAAATAATATGAATTTTGTTTGATTTTGACCTTTTAACATAATGACTCCATTTATTGGCTAGGCAGCACCTAACAACAACCTGCAATTGTAATATTTATTAAGGTAGCTCTCTAAGCCTTGTATATGACCATGGTAGCCAATATAACCATCCGGTCTGATTAAGCAGGCCCCTAGGTTTTCCAAACCCAGAGGCTTAATAATATTTTCATTTTCTGTATAAACCACCGATATTACTTCCGAAGATATCTCAATAAATTCAGTAGAAAACCGATTCTTATTTAAAAATAAGAAGCAACGAGATCATCATTTGTAATCTTATATTCAGGAACATTAAAGCTCATCCCTGTTATTAACACGGCCACGCACCCCTCGCTTTATCAGTGTTTAACTGTTTTGATTAAATTTATCTTATACAGAAAATAAATTAAAGTCAATAAGTATAAAGAAAACTTTATTTTTATATTGTATAAACACATTCCAATTGAACAGAGCATGCACTATAATATATGATACTTAAGATATATAAAGTATTGAGTTTAATGAGCAAGGAAAAGTTGCTGACCCTGGCAGACAGGCTCAACTATATCATTGAAAAATTAAACATCCGTATGGTTGACCTGGCTGCTGCAGCCAACACCACACCACAAAATATCAACTTTATCCGCAAAAATAACGTTAAATCATCTAAATTTACTTTTGATATTGCCAATGCATTAGGTGTTAACCCTGAATGGTTAGCAACAGGGGAAGGCGCTATTTTTATTGCCGACAAGCCAGAAGAGGTCTTTCTTACCAACCATGCATTGGTGCCCATTTTAAGCCATAATGAGATTATTAATACTTATATTCACCACAAATCATTAGAGTCCGTTGAGCAATACGCTGCTTTTGCAAAAAATCTGAATATCGCATTTGCAATCATGCAACCTGACGCATCTATGGCACCTGAAATTCCGGCATATTCAATGGTTGGCATAACAGAGGTTACAAGCGCACCTATAGAAGGGCAAATCTATTTGATTTATCATGATGAAATCAAAGCTTTAATGCTTCGTCGATATCAAGGCAGTCACTTCATCAGCAACCAACCAAATTTTTATAAAGAAATCAAGATGAAAAATAAAGTTTTTATTATTGGCATCGCCAAAACAATTGTTTACAATCTCCTTCACCCCTTAACAGCTAACAGCTAACAGCTAACAGCTAATGAAAATACATGAAAAACATCATCACAAAGCTAAAAAAGAAAATATCCTATAAACTGTCAGAAATCCCCAATCGATACCCTTACCGCATTAACCGTATATTGAGCTACCTCAACCCACATCAAGGTATCAGGATTACATTTCGTCATCAAACCAATAAGAATGTCAGTCAGTTTAATTTATGCAAAATAAGCGAGGTCAATGTAATTGATAAATTTCATCCCAAAGAGGCCTATATCATCGGTTTTGCTGCATGCTATGAACTACTGGCCAAGCAAAACGCCTTAACTGAGGAAGGTTTTTCACTCTGCAACAAGCATATTTCACAGTTCAACAATGACTATAGATCAGCAAGTAATGAGGTTGAAAAATGACACAAAAGCATTTTAATTTAAGCAAACCAAGCAAAATATTAGGTTCTGTGAACCAATTTTTTTACCGCATCCAAATCAAACTCCCAGAAAAGTTTAAAAATCCACTAAAACTGATTATTGTTTTATCAAATCTTGAAAAAACTCTACGAAAGTGCTTCAGCTTCGAAAAGAAACATTCAATCAAATGCCTTTCTTTGTAAATTTCCTTATCATACTCATGCGGCTCTTTTGCATTACTTCTTGGTGGGATGACTATATTACATCCTCTTTCAAGCAAAAATGCATACAAATCCTTTGAGTCATAAGCTTTATCCCCAAGCACATTTGCATCACGCACATCACTTAACAACGCTTTTGACTGGGTACTATCATGTACCTGTCCAGGTGTAAGGATGAACTTGATTGGCAAACCTAGCGCATCAACTAATGTGTGAATTTTCGTTGTAAAACCACCTTTACTCTTACCTAACGCCTGCGCTGAATTTCCATCTTTTTCATAGCCCGCAGCACATGCATGCGCTCTGACAATCGTCGAATCAATCATTACAT
>NZ_QLIT01000091.1 GCF_003574485.1 Facilibium subflavum | reverse complement strand
GGACCAATTGAGTCAACCTTTGCAACGATACAGCATCGAACCAGGCAAGCCAGGGGTTGCTATTCCAGAGAAACAGTGCTTTGTGCTTTCTTTAAAATGGCAATGCAGGCAGAGAAAAAATGGTTGAGACTAAGAGGTTATCAGCGTTTAGCTGAAGTCGTCAATATGGTGAAGTTTATTGATGGGATTTCTGAGCACGAAGTAGACAAAATAAAACAGGATAAACAAAATGCTGCCTAAGCCATACACCAAATTTGACAATAACTCCAGCTATGCTGGGGTGACTCCCAAAGGTTTGACCTTTACAGTATTAGTGTAGCCTTTGTTGTTGAATCAACACAACAAAGGATCAAGCCGATGAGAGACTATAAGAGTTTGTCGCATACAAGATGGGATTGCAAATATCACATAGTATTTATTCCTAAAAAAAGGAAGAACCTAAATTCAAGTCATAAGTGCATAACCTGCTAAATTTTCTCCCTTTCTCAAAAAAGGGGAGAAAAGCGTGGCATTAATGCCCGTTAATTCAAAAAGTGCTTCGCAAGGTGTCTTATACCCCAAACACTTTCTTGGTCTGCTGTTTAACCTGTCAACTGCTAAAGTTACTGCTTCAAGTGAAACATTGTTTAGCTGCATCCCTTTGGGAAAGTATTGTCTTAGCAAGCCATTCGCATTTTCATTCTGCCCTCGCTCCCATGAGTGATAAGGCTTTGCAAAGTAAGTAGAACAATCGAGTTCTTTCGCAATTTCCTCATGTGTTGCAAACTCTTTACCATTATCAAACGTGATTGTATGGACAATGTGCTTAAGCGGGTTTAACAGCCATGTAATTGCAGTTGCAACCTTATCTGCATGCTTACTTCCTAAAGGGTATGCCAGGCGGAATTTAGATTTGCGCTCATCAATGGTAACGATTGCGCCTTTATGATTTTTACCAATAATCGTGTCAGCTTCCCAATCGCCAACACGTTCACGGTTATTTGCAACCTCAGGGCGATTATCAATATCTACTCTATTGGGAATACCATGCCGGTTATTACGTGATGCGCCATAACGTTTCCTATAGGGTTTCCCCTGATGCCTCAAATGCTTATAAAGCGCACCACCGGATTGCTTATCCTTCAGAATATACTGGTAAATGCTTTCATGGTGCAGATGCACAATGCCTTCATATCTTAGCCTGCCAGCAATTTGCTCAGGGCTCCAGTCTTGCTTTAAATAGCCATTAATCAGCCTTTTAATTCCATCTGTAAGCTTCATGTGTTTTGCTTTATCCATGTGCCTTGCGTCAGTAAAGCTTTGAGCCTGCTTGTGTCTATACCCCCTTTGCCCCTTGTTGCGCCGCAGTTCTCGAGATATAGAACTTTGTGAACGTTGCAAAGATTGTGCAATTTTATTCTGTGATCTACCCATTTTGCGCTCAATTTCGATATAATGTCTCTCTGCAAGGCTTAATTGTTTGTACGCCATAACATAACCTCCAATTTTGTGTGGGTGCAACTTGATCATCTAAGCCTTGCACAGTATAGACGATCTCTCTTGCTACCCTTATTTATCAAAGGTTATGCACTTATTATACGAATCCACCGAAGATAATCTATGGTAGTT
>NZ_QLIT01000090.1 GCF_003574485.1 Facilibium subflavum | reverse complement strand
AGAAAAGTATCTTATATGCAATAGGTGCGGCGTTGCAATCAAATTCTACAATATGTTCATATTTTTCCTTAACTTAGTGCCATTAGGGCTAATTCCTTATGTTGGATGGATCGCAAATGGAATTAATCCAGGGGAGGTGTCTGTGAGAGTAGCTTGTGGATTGTTGCCAAACACTGAAAAAATACGAGATAAATCGGCATCAATACAATTTTTCTATCCAACGAAGAATGTCACGGCAAATAAAGTGACCATTGATCAAAACAAATTACCAAAGGGGATCTATGAAACGCAAATATTGGCCTCTCCGAGGCAAAAACTTATTTTGCCACCTCATGATCATGTGTCGTGTCGTTACGCTTATGCCATTGCAGTCACAGATAATCCAAGTCAAAGCAAGACAATTGCAAAAAATGCAGTCAAAGCCTACATGTTAGATACAGCACCCGTGCTTAATGAGGAAATTCATGTATAAGAATCATAAAAGGGACTTTTATTTTTTGTGGGCGGGGCAGTCATTGAATGTATTAGGTGATCAGATTTTGATGGTCGCTCTGCCATTATTCGCCTTATCTATTCCAGGAGTTTTAGAGTCTGAAGCGGCACTGTTGAGATTTGCTTTTTTTCTGCCATTCTTGCTTTTCAGTCTTTTTGCAGGAGTTATAGTTGATCGCTTACCATTAAAGCGAGTTATGTTGGTATGTGATAGTATACAGGCATCAACATTTTTACTAATTGTCGTTTTAGCATGGTTTAAACTACTTAGCTTAATGCTATTGCTAGGTTTGGTCTTTGTTAGTGGATGTGTCCTTGTATTCTTTCAGATTGCCTACTCATCATATCTTCCTGAATTATTTAGTAACCATAATGAAATTCAAAATGGCAATGCTAGGCTATTTTTTTCGGAATCAACTGCTCGGGCATTAGGACCGCTATTGGCAGGGCCATTAATTGCTTTTTTAGGCATTATGCTGACGATTTTTATGAATTGTCTAACTTTTGTGATTTCCGTACTAACGCTTTTCGCGATTAGGCAGAAATCAGAGTCTCCTAGAAAATTAAATCAATCAAATCAACCCTTCTTTCGCGATATTAAAGAAGGACTTTTGTTTATTTTACGTCATGACAAACTTGAGCCTGTGATTACTTGTGGTGGTTTGTATGTATTGTTTCTTAGTATGGTTACAAGCTGCCTTGTTATTTACTGTGATAGGGTCTTAAACTTAAGCCCCATGATGATTGGTATCGTAGTTGGTTCTGCTGCAATAGGCCTGCCTTTTGGAAATCTGCTAGCGCCAAAGATAGCTAAAAAATATGGTAGTTCACAAACGCTTGTGCTTGGAGCGCTCATTTCTGTTTCTGGTATCTTTGGCATTCCTATGTCAGGTGCCCTTCATTCTCCTATATTTTTGATCATTACGGGGATAGTGCATGGGGTAGGTGAAGGTCTTTTTGGTCCAACCTCGCTCACTTTAAGGCAGTTGGAAACTCCTAAACAGCTTTTGGGGCGCATTAATTCAGTACAAAGATGGCTGCTATGGGGAATGATTGCAGTTGGCAGCTTATTGGCTTCTTTGCTTATTTACCTTTGGGGTATATCATCCGCGCTATGGATTGGTGGAACTGGCTCAATGTTGTGTCTTATTCCGCTGGTAAGGCGGGGAATTTTACAAGATATTTTAAGACAGGAAAAATACAAATTTAGTGAAAGTGAAGAGGTGAGAACATGAACTTATTATATGCTGATGGAATTCAAGAATTCGTTGATCGTTGTAATGCAGCGATGCCTGCTGATTTTTACAAGCTGCCTTTATCGGAACAACGTCAGTTGTATTTAAATTTAAATAAAGTGTTTCCCTATACGGTAGAATCGAGCATTAAAACGCAAGATATACACTTTTCTTCAGAAATACCCCCAGTTAGAGTTTACACGCCAAAGGGTTGTTGCCATAGAGGGCTTATTGTCTATATTCGAAGAGGTGGTTTTGTTGTCGGGTCGTTGGAGACCCATCACTCGCTGGTGGCTGAACTTGCGCACAAAACAGCTACTCAAGTTATCGCATTAAATTTTAGGATGGCACCTGAGCATAAATTTCCATTAGGGCTTAACGATTGCTATGATGCGCTATGTGATATAGTAAAAAATGCTAGCACTTATGGCGTCGATGCTGACAATATTGTTTTATGTGGAGACAGCTCTGGTGCTAATATGGCCGTCAGTCTTGTGATGATGTGTAGAGATAGAAATGGCCCCAGAATTTCCGCTCAAGCATTGATCAGTCCCGTACTTGATTTTAGTAGGTGGATGAAAGATGGTAAAGATTCTCCGCTTTTGACAGCAGGCGAAATGGAGTACTACGTAGATTGCTATTTAAAAAACAGTGAAGATGTATATCATCCCTATGTATCACAACTTCTAAGCGCAGACTTTAACAACTTGCCACCTGCTTACATCATGGGTGCTGAGATGGATCCGTTAGTGGTCGATGCGGAAAAATATGCCAAGCTGTTAAGTGAACAAGGTATAAAAACAGAACTGAACATAGAAAAAGGCTTAGTGCATTCTGCAATGCGAGCCCGTGGCTTAAGTCAAAGTGTATCTAAAGCATGGGATAAGTTTTGCAATAAATGTGTTGAGCTCTTGGAAGAGGGTAGGGACCATGCCTAAAAGAGCTGTAGCTATAATAGTAGACCCGTACTCATCTGGCGCCTACTATGCACATGCTTTTAATAAGGCAAATGTTGATGTGGTAGCAGTGCAAACGGCAAATAAAGCCCCTGATGTATATGCTGCCTCGTACAAGCCAGAGGAGTATAAGCAAATATTTATTTATGAGGGCAGTCTTAAAGGTCTTGCTTCTCAAATCAAGCAGCTTGATCCGATTTGCATTGTGGCAGGATGTGAGTCTGGTGTGGAGTTAGCTGACCAGCTATGTTGTTTACTTTTACCTAACCTGAGTAATGATCCAGGCAAAGCGTTAGTTCGCAGACATAAGGGTAGAATGATGGAAGCTGTTGCCGATGCAGGTATAACTACGGCAAAGCAGTTATGTACAGAAGATGAGGAGAAGGTAGCAACCTGGCTAGTTGATGAAGGGTTAAATAACTCAAATTTTGTCATAAAGCCTCCAAAAAGTGCGAGCACTGATAGCATCTATAAAGTAAATGCAGCAGATAACAATTGGCAAGGGATTTTTCGGTCGCTTCTTAACGTACATAACCGTCTTGGAATTTTAAACGATCAACTCATCGTTCAGGAATTTATGCATGGAACAGAATATGTTGTAGATACAATGAGTTATGAGGGAGAACATACAATATCAAATATCTGTAGATATCAAAAAATTAGCAATGATAGACATATTGCCATGTATGACTACATGGAGTGGCTTTCTTCCGATATTGAATTATATCAAGAGCTACAACGTTATGCGTATTCAGTTCTAAATGCTTTAGGAATAAACTTTGGTCCTGCTCATATTGAGATTATGCATACCATAAACGGATTGCGTTTGATTGAGGTTGGAGCGAGAGCTCATGGTGGTGGGCATCCATGTTATAATATGGTTGCCACAGGTGATAGCCAACTTGACCGTACGGTTAGATATTTTACGAAACAACGACCTATTTCTAATAGCTACGATTTACTAATTAACATGATGGTTGTATTCTTTGTCTGTATGAAAGAAGGTGTAATAAATAACCTTGAGCATACGGTGGAAAAAATAAAAAGCCTTTCAAGTTATCATCATGTCTCTATCCAAGTAAAAAATGGAGATTCTGTTGCCCCAACAAAAGATTTATTTGCAACTTTGGACTTAGGTTTTGTCGTGCTTGCACATCAACAAAAAGAGCAGCTTTTGCAGGATTACAAAGCCATCAGAAAAATAGAGCAAGAATTGGTTGTATGAAAACAACAAATGCAATACAACTACATACTGATTTGGATGCACTATTATATCCAATGTGGTTAAGCGAAAAAGAGGCAAGCCAGTTTATGGTAAAAGCACAGTGTCTGCCATGGCTTCATGAGCATATTTATATGTTTGGGCGTAAGATTAAAGTACCAAGAAAAGTACTATGGATTGCTGATGAAGGTTTAGAATATGCTTACAGTGGGGTAAGTCATAAACCCCATCCATGGCCACATTGGCTGCTGAACTTATGTAAGGCGATCAATGCTCAATTTAGCTGTCGGCTAAACTCAGTACTTGGTAACTTCTACGCCAATGGCTTGCAATATATGGGTTACCACCAAGATAACGAACGTTCATTGGAGGGAAACTCAGTAATTGTTTCACTGAGTTTGGGAGCTTGTCGCAAGTTTGTGTTTAGGCGAATTGGTAATAATGAGAAAGTAGAGACACACCTGAGTTCAGGCAGTTTATTGCTGATGTGGGGTAATGCTCAGCATGATTGGCAGCATGCTTTGCCAAAAATGCGCACGGTGAAAGAAGTCAGAATGAATTTCACCTTTAGAACAATACAGCAATATTAAGTGATGGATTATCATGGAATTATGTGAAAATAGCGTAGGGCTGATTGATAAAAAAAGCCTTCAATCAGAAGGTTTTTGTGTAGTTAAAAATGTTTTAAAACCAGAAACCTGTCTCTTGTTAAGAGATTTATATGACAAAAATCAATACTATCGCTCTACCATTGATATGCAAAGATATAATTTCGGGAAAGGACAGTATCGTTATTTCGACTATCCATTTCCTGATATCATCAGTCGTTTGAGGCGATATTTTTACGAAAAACTGGTTGATTGCGCCAATGAGTGGAGCCAAAAAATGGTGCAGGAGTCTAGCTTCCCTGATGAGTTCTGCGAGTTTGAACGCCTACAATACCAAGCTAATCAGACCAAGCCAACCCCGTTGGTGTTAAGGTATCAGCAAGGGGATTATAACTGCTTGCATCAAGATGTGACCTCAGAAAAATATTTTCCCTATCAAATGATATTCCTATTAAGCAAAAGGGAGGTTGAATTCTCAGGCGGGGAAATTATTCTTGCGCAACAGCGCCCAAGGATGCAAACCATTGCGCATGTAGTTAATCTTGATCTTGGGGATGCTTTAATCTTATCTGCAAAATACCATCCAGCACCAGGAGTAAGAGGGTATTATAAGTCAAGCTTTAAGCATGGTGTTTCTAAAGTATTACAAGGTGAGCGTTATAGTCTGGGTATTATTTTTCATAACTATGTTACAGGTGTGTGATGGCCAGAGTATATCTAAACTACCACACGCCATTTGATTGGCAGGTGCTTTTAGCTTATTACGCCAAACACAAGATTGGAGATTTGGAACATTTTGATCAGGCATGTTATCGTCGTTTATTTATTGACCATAGGGGGAAGCTTAGACAGGTAATTGTCTCTAATGAGCCAAGTAATAACAGACTGGTTGCTGAAATTAACACGACGTGCCCTGTTTTAATCGATGAAGTAAAGAGGCGTTTGGTCAATATGTTTGATCTTGCTCATCACCCTGAGCATTTGCAAAAAACACTAGACAGTACACATATTTGTCACAGTTGGCCGTATTTTTATGGCGTGAGAAAAATAGGCGCCTGGGATCCATTTGAACTTGTAATAACGACAATCCTTGGTCAACTGATTTCTATCAAACAAGCAACCAACTTAACCAAAACACTCATTGATCACTATGGTGAAAGCATAATTGATCCACACAATCAAAAAGAAGTTTTTCTTTTTCCAAAACCATCTGTATTAGCCCAGAGCACACTTGATTACTTAAGGGTTCCAGCAATGAAAAAAATAGCCATTGCAGCAGTATCACAAGCGGTTTGGCAAAAGAAAATCAACTTTTCGGCTAAACAAGACTTGATAAAATTTCGCAAACAATTGATGATGTTCAAAGGTATTGGGCGCTGGAGCGCCGAATACATTGCCCTTAGAGCATTGGGTGATCAGGGTGCATTTCCTGAAAATGATGTTTTTTTACAGAAAATATTGACGCGTGATCAGATTGAGGGTGCGCACCCCTTATGCGCCTATGTTGCAAGCTACTGCTATATCTATGCGGAAACGATAAAAACAAAAACACCTGTGGAACAACCCTTAAAAATAAATAAGAAAACAAAATTACATAAAAAGGAGGACTCTATGCAAACTAGCGGGTTTGAAGAAGTAAGTTACCGCACCCCATTTGGATTGATAAAATTGCACGCTAATGATCAATATCTTCTATCTTGTGAATGGCTGAATCAATCAATACAAGAGGTTAAACCCAACAATAAAGTTCTAAAGGAGGCTATCAGTCAGCTTGATGCTTACTTTGCAAAAAGACTTAAATGCTTTGATTTGCCGATTGTGTTGAAGGGAACCACGTTTCAAAAAAGTGTATGGCAGACTTTACAGCAAATTCCCTTTGGGCAGACACTAAGCTATCGCGCTTTGGCAGAGAAAATAGGCAACCCCAACGCTGTTCGTGCAGTCGGAACTGCCAATGCTAAAAACCCGCTATGTATTATCGTGCCATGTCATCGCGTGATCAAAGCAGATGGTCAAATTGGCGGTTATGCCGGTGGCACTGTCTGTAAACAAAAGCTGTTGAATTTAGAAAGGCCGATAGTATGAGCTAAACACTGCAAAATGATTCACAAGTGGTATAACCTCTATGCTATCCTTAATCAGGCAGAAACAGGTTAATCAGATCATTTAAGAAAGTACGTCCTAGTTTACTGGGGATGTAACACTCATTTTGTTGTACTAATAGCCCTTTATCAAGTGCCTTTTTCAGTGGTGCTTTAATTTCAGTAATCTTTAATCCCGTAGCAGATTCAAACTGTCTTGTGCTAAAGCCTTCGTGAAGCCGTAAAATATTTAACATAAACTCATAAGGCAGTGATGTTTTATCGATAATCGATTGACCATAAGGAAACGTTTTTTCAGCAAGATAAAGGCTTGGATGCTTTCGTTTCCAATGTCTTTTTATCACACCGGTTGTCAAATCGGTTATCTTGCCATGAGCGCCGGCACCAATACCGATATAATCGCCAAAGCGCCAGTAATTGAGATTATGTGCTGCTTGACATGCATCTTTGGCAAAGGCTGAGACTTCATATTGTAAAAAGTCATATTGTTGAATTAACGCCTTGCCTTGCTCTTCAATTACACCCAAAGTATCCTCATCAGGCAGATTAGGTGGCTTAACCGCAAAAGCCGTATTGGGCTCTATGGTTAATTGATACCAGGATAAATGAGTGGGGTTTAACTCAAGGGCGCTTTGTAAGTCAAATACAGCATCTTGTGGGGATTGGTTGGGTAATCCGTGCATTAAATCGATATTAAAGTTTGTAAAGCCGGCGTTTGTCAGTGATGTTATTGCCTGGTAGACATCCTGGTTGTTGTGGATACGCCCTAATGCTTTGAGTTTGTCATTTTGAAAGCTTTGTACGCCAAGAGATATCCGATTGATACCCATGGCCTTATAATCAGTAAATTTGCCATGTTCAATGGTGGCTGGGTTTGCCTCTATGGTAATTTCAGCCTGAGGTTGAATCAGGTTGTTTTTATCGAAAAATTCAAATAATTTTGCCATATCTTTACTTGGAAAAAGTGATGGTGTTCCACCACCAAGAAAGATACTGTGAAACTGCCTGCCTTGAAGCTCGGTTATATGGGTTTTAAAGTCCTGTATTAGGGCTGAAATATACTCTGGTGCCGGTATATTACTTTTAAGCTGGTGAGAATTAAAATCACAATAGGGGCATTTTTTCACACACCAGGGAAAGTGAATATACAGGCTTAGCGTAGGTAGTTGAATCATAGAAGGAATATAAATGTTTGATTTATGTGAGAAGGAAAGCTTAATGTTTTGGTTTACCGATTCGAATAACAAGAACATCACAATGTGCGCGCTGTAACACGCCGTTAGCCGTTGAGCCAATAAAACGCTCAACACCATAACGGCCATGACTGCCGATTACGATGATATCACAGCCTAACTCCTCGGCAAGTTTGACAATCTTACGCTTTGGGGAACCATGTAACAGATGAAAATCTGCTTCGATGTCAATTTGCGCTTCAAGCGCTTTTAAATGCTTCATGTTTTCTTCTTCTAAATAGTCCTCCAAGTCCGAAATAGAAGGCACACCAGAGGCCATATAATAGGGAATGTGGGGTAACACATTGATGACACTTAACTTGGCATCATTACGTTTGGCAAGTGCGACAGCCTGTTCGATCACCGGTTGATTATCAGAGTGTAAATCAGTGGCCAGTAAAATGTGCTTATAGTTTTTCATGTAAGATTCTCCAAAACGCTGCAAACTTATCTGGGATAATTTTAAGCCAATTTCACAATAAAATATATGGGTTGTATGTGATTTTTTGAAGAGTCAGTTATGTATTAACGCTATGGCCGCTTTGAATGCGTCTATTTTAAAGGTAAAAAGTACTTTGGGGTGGTATAGAACTATAGTAAACGTAGTGGAGCCTCTGAAAGATGAGAGTTAGATTTATGGGAAGTTGAAAATAAAATTATAATGTGATTTAATCGTGTTATTCACTTTGCAAGGATATATTATTTTGAATAAGGATTATGGAGAAAAAAGAGTAGCGGTCTATGGGTTCCAGCTAACTGAAAAATTTAATCATACTAAAATATATAATATAGCTCCCTCATTGCTTTCAGATAGGCAAGATTATAAAAATGATATGATTTTATGGTTTAAAAAATTAGAAAAGCCTCATGATTTTTATGTTGGTTGCATTACAAAACCTACGGGGAGCAGGCATAAAATCACTAATTCCGGTGAAAAAATTAATATTGAGGCTCTAGGTGAGCAACATGAAATACTGTTTTTCACTTATGATCATGAACATTCTTTTGGTAGTTATACAGCTTACCAAGGTTCCCCAAAACTCTCTGATTTAAACCACATTGTTAGAAAGGTTACTGGAAGCCAAGCCAATCCTTTTGAGAGAATAATTTTAAAATGTGATTTTGATAAATATGTTAATGACTATTTGTCAAATATAACTTGTATAGAATATGTAGAAAAAGAGGAGTGTGACAACTATTGTACGTCTTTTCAGGAGTATTCAGAAACAGAAGTAATTAAGAAAGGTGTTTATAATGTATCAATTAAAAAAAATAGAGGAAAAGCATTATCGTTATTTCGGAAGAATCATAATAAATTTTCTATTAAAGGGATAACAGGGTATAATCGGCAGGTAACACAAGAGATAGTTGGTTCTGGTAGCCTTGATGTGACAATTATAGAGGATTATAAGATGCTTGATTTTCTCCATGATTTTGAAAAATTCTCCTCAAAAAGCGTTTTTCAAAGTTTCCCAAGATTTGTTGATATGCATGAAGCTTTGAAAGAGTTTTATAAACAGTTAATCAGGCAAACGTGAGCTTTATATGTCGAAAAAATGGTATCAAACATCGAGTAAGATGTATACTATGGCAATTACTGTATCTATCATTTTTTTTATGATGGTTGTTGTACTAAGTTGGTCGTCGGCGCAATTTAGGTTTCACTACTTATCTATTTTTAATTCAGGGAGCCCATCCATCTAACTGTGTAAATTTTTCATAGTACTTAAATTCTGCCTTCAAATTTAATTAAAAAATACGGCATTGCTTCACTCCAGCTTCTAATTGGCATTGTCCATTTTTTTGTCATATAGTCAATTGCCAAAAACAAGGTTTTAAATACTGCATTATCATTGGGGAAAGAACGCTTATTTTTCGTTACTTTCCTCA
>NZ_QLIT01000089.1 GCF_003574485.1 Facilibium subflavum | reverse complement strand
TGAAAAAGCAGGCTATGCCGTGAAAGAACAAAGTGGAAGTTAACTTTATGACAGTAATCAGTGACATTCAAGAAAACATGGATATTAATTCAGATCAATACAAGCACCTCATTCCTGATACGCGCATTTTATTATGGTTCCATGCTTATATGGATTACCTTTGCTTAAGAGAAGTGAAAAGAAGTTATCGAGGCAATCACATTCCTGATGCTGATTATAAAAGAATATGTAAAAGCATTAATCAGGAAGATAACGATAATAATAGACGATATATTGATGAAGCAGATCGTATTGCTTATGCAATGCATTGGATTAAATATGATAAGCGCGGTTCTTATGGTTATACTTCAGATGAAAGACTTTATAAAAACAATATCATTAAAGTCTCCAAAGAGGACTATCAAGATTATCTGAATATAGCGAATGAAGATAAACGTTATAAAGCCCTTGTAAAGAGACTTTATACGTCTGTTGTGCCAGATAGCAATGAGTTATTTCAGTCTGATGGTTATGGCGCAGGCATATTAAATAAGTTCCCACTGGAGTATTATTACGCCAAAGACGTGGTGAGTCAGATTAATTTTGAAGCTGCGCGTTTAGCGATTATTGATGCATTAGCTACTCTTAAACCAGAGGTATGGTACTCTGTTGATACACTGGTTGATTACTTACATAAACATCATTGTTACGCATTAATTCCAGAAAATATGAAGCCATCAAGACACTCTTATGGGAAAGCTAATAGATATGCTCATTTTAATGAGCATCCACCGACAGAAAAATATAAAACGACAACCATTGATCAAAGTATGCCCGATGCTTTTGAGCGTGTTGAGGGGCGTTTTATTGAGCGGTTTTTAGAAACGATTCCTTATACGTTGGGGTGGGTAGAACTAGCTTATGAAAAAGAACACAATAGTGATGTTAGTCCCTCATTAGGACATTTAAAAGCATTCAAGGTGACTCAATTATTTTATATGCTGTATGTGAATTCTGTCCCAGCACCAACAGTTCAGGTGCTACCTAATTATGAAATAACGATTGAGTCGCTCATTTACCCTGTAGGACTTATGCATCAGCTCATGAAGCTTGGTGAGTTTAGTAATCATGGTGCAATATCACAGATTAAGATTGATAAGAACAATATCATTCAATTAGCAGCAAGTGAGCCTAATCTTGATGTGATCAAGCTTTTGAAAAAATTAAGCACTCAAGGATTGCCGCAAAATGTTGAGACAGATATGCAGGAGTGGTGTCATCAAGGAGATGCCTTTAAGCTCTACACTAATAGCGTGCTACTAGAATCACAATATTCCCATGATTTTCTTGCAGAGCATATGACTGCCTCAATTGATAAAAGAACCTTTATTGTAAGTGATTATCAAACGGTTATTGATAAGCTGGATGCGCATGAAGATGTTTCTCTTGTTATTGAGCATGAAGATGACAAATTTAAGCTGTTACCTAAATCCTATGCGACTTCCTTACCAAAAGAAGGCACAAAAAAAGCTAAAAAATCCCAGCCAAAACGGAAAGTTAAATTAAAAAAACAAACCATGCTCTCTTATGACTTTGCTGATAAGGAAGCGTTTAATTTAATTAAAGATGATTTGATTGCTAAGCATATTGTTATTGGTGTTAATGAATCCAGTAGAACAATCAGCTTAAGCAAAAAGCATGAGCAAGCGTTTAAACAGTCATTAAAAGCAGCTGAAAACTATCAGTTTGCCGTAGAAGAGGAAAAATAATTGAATCCTTTAGCCCCTTTAATTGTCCAAAGTGATCATACGCTTTTATTAGAAGTGCAAAACCCAGAGTATACCGCATGTCGTGATTTTTTGGTGAGCTTTGCTGAATTGGTTAAGTCACCAGAGTTTATGCATACCTATCGAACGACACCACTATCACTATGGAATGCCGCAGCATTAGGCATTGAGATTGAGTCTATTCTCGACAATATGACTAAATTCTCTAAGTACCCTTTACCTGCTCCAGTTATACAATCCATGACGGATTGGTATCAGCAGTATGGTAAGTTAGTGCTTGAGAAATCAGATGACGAAGAATATCTACTGCTAACAGTCTCTGATGATTATATATTCGATAAGATAACTCATGATGATGCGTTAAAAAGCTTCTGGTATGAATATGACATCACCGAAAAAGCATTGGTTGTTAGGGCTTCTGACAGGGGAAATGTTAAACATGCACTGATTAAAGCAGGCTATCCTGTAAATGATCTTTGTGGCTATATTAAAGGTGAACAGCTTGAGATTACATTGCGTGATGTGACACTGGAGCACCAAAAATTTAGCTTACGAGATTATCAACTTGATGCTATAGATGCTTTTTATCAAAATGGACGTAATGCGGGTGGTAATGGCATTATCGTTCTACCCTGTGGCTCAGGCAAAACTATTATTGGCGTTGGTACGATGGCGTGTATTTCTAATCATACGCTAATCGTGACGACTAATACTACATCAGTCCATCAATGGCGCCATGAGATCCTACAAAAAACACACTTAACTGAGGATCATGTAGGTGAGTATATTGGCGGACACAAAGAGATTAAACCAATCACTATTACTACTTACCAGATGTTGACGTATCGCGCATCAAAATATGACCCCATGAATAATATGAAAGTCTTCACACAGAGAAATTGGGGATTAATTATTTATGATGAAGTCCATACGTTACCTGCACCGGTATTTCGTGCGACTACCGCTATTCAGGCTAAAAGAAGGCTGGGGCTGACGGCGACACTGGTTCGTGAAGATGGTCTTGAGGATGATGTTTTTGCCTTGATTGGTCCTAAGCGATATGACGTCCCCTGGAAAGTACTAGAAGCGCGTGGTTATATTGCTGAAGCAAACTGTATTGAATACCGTGTGCCATTTTGTAAAACACTTGAGAAAGCATATGCTTTTTCAGATAAGCGTAGTCGTTATCGCATTGCGGCTGAAAATAAACATAAAATCACTCTGGTAAAGGATTTATTGAAGAAACACGCCAAGGACCAGGTGCTTATTATTGGTCAGTATATTTCGCAATTGGATACGATTAAAAAAGCACTTAATGTTGAAATTATCACAGGGAAAACAAGCCAGCAGCGCAGAGAGGTACTATATCAGCAGTTTAAAAGTGGTGAGCTATCTGTTTTATTGGTCTCTAAAGTGGCTAACTTTGCTGTTGATTTACCTGATGCAAATGTTTTGATACAAGTATCAGGCACCTATGGCTCACGTCAGGAAGAAGCTCAACGGTTAGGTCGTATTTTGCGACCAAAGAGCAAACCTTCACATTTTTATACTTTGGTGACAAAAAATAGTGATGAGCAAGACTTCAGTCAAAACCGTCAGATGTTTTTGGTGGAACAAGGCTACCAATATAACATCTGTTATTATGAGCAATAGATTTGGCAGCTTGCAATTATAAATGCTGTTATTTAGCAATTTTATTTCCATCATCAATTTGAATTGGCCACGAAGTTCGTGGTTAATGTGAAAACTTTCCACTAAATATGTTTGACTAACATTAATTGTCCATTTTTGGCAATTTGTGTTATACTTTAACTGTCCATTTTTGGCAAGGTGACTATCATGAAAGTAAAATATGAAGAAACGACAGAATATAAGTTATGGCAATATATACAGAATGCGTCAAGTGACGTTATTTTGCGTGAGGATTTTATATGGTTAGATAGCGATAGGCAGGTTACCCGTGCTTTGAATGCATTAATAAAAAAAGGAACGATTGCAAAACTAGGCTATGGGATTTATGTGCGCTTGTCTTATTCTGAATTAACAGGTAAAAATTATCTACCAAATGGATTTGTCGCTGTTGCCAGGGAAGCATTAACAAGATTGGGGATTCGCTGGGATATTTCAGAAGCTGAGAAATCTTATAATTCGGGTGAATCTCAACAAATACCAGCAAACCCGGCAACTAAACTTTTGGATCGATTCCGTAGGACAATATCTTATAGAGGCATGGAGCTGCGCTTTGAGTAATAAATTCCATAATTATTCCGATGATGAACTTAGGGAGTTGATTAACCTAAGTGCTGAGGAGTTAGGATTACAAGCGCCATATGTTATTGAGAAAGACTTATTTGTTACCAAGGCAATATCTGTGCTTATGGACGTTCAGCATGAGTATTTTGATTTAATTTTTCAAGGTGGCACGGCACTTGCTAAGGCGCATAAGATTATTCAGAGAATGAGTGAAGATTGTGATTTTAGATTGATCTATAAAAATCCTAATCAGCAGCGTAAAAAAGATGCTCAACGTAAAATACTACGTGATTTTAGGAAGTCACTGCTTAAAGCCTTATTAGATAATGGATTTATATTAGATGATCATTCAGTTAATATTCGCAATGAAGGTCAATTTATTTCCATTAAAGCCCAATACCATTCGCTTTATGACAATCAATCACCAGCAAGTTTAAAACCATACTTGGCTTTGGAATTATTTTTAGGTGAGGTCAAACTTCCTGTTGTGGCGCATAAAATCATGCCGTTAATTAGCCATGTATTTGGCAATAAGGTTAACTTTCCTCAAATTGATGTGCTATGTATGTCGATAACTGAGACAGCAGCAGAAAAATGGGTTGCGTTGACTAGAAGAGTTGCAACAATTAGCCAGCGTGAGCATTATTACGACCAAGATTTAGTGCGTCATATATATGACCTTTACATGATCCAAAGCAAGTCCTTATTAGATGAGAGTAGTTTCATAAAAATAGTGACGGATATTGTTGATGGAGATCGTATTCATTTCAGAAAGCACAGTGATCTTTATCATCAAGACCCAGTTAAAGCAATTAAGCAATCACTTCATGAACTAGAAACCAATCCATGTTGGTCAGAAAATGAGCCCATCCATCTAACT
>NZ_QLIT01000088.1 GCF_003574485.1 Facilibium subflavum | reverse complement strand
TCAAGATTTGATAAAACAATAATCAGTTTTAGTGGATTTTTAAACTTTTCTGGGAGTTTGATTTGGATGCGGTAAAAAAATTGGTTCACAGAACCTAGATAACTTTTTAACTGAAATAGACAAAATAATAACAAGCGCTGTAACAATACCCACAAAGCCAAACAAATAGGATGCAAACATGCCTTTCTCCCCAAGCGCTGCAATAATCAATGCAACAACAACAGGTGATAAACCTTGAAAACACATATACAGCCCTGTCGAAAATGAAGCTATTTTATCTGCCTCATGCGTATTTGTCGCAAGCAGCATTAACTTCTGACGCAGCGCAATGCGACAGTAATTCATTGCAAAACCTATTAAGAAACAAGCAGACATTACAACAATAAGCTGCCCAGACAACCCTGCAAGTAAATCCCCTAAGGCCAGCATTATTGCTAAAAGCACAGCTACTTTGCTGCTATTTTTAATCAAAGAAGCACAAAAAGAACCAACACCCGCTGCAGCAGACGCACTTCCTAATAAGACGGCATTCCATAAATAGACTTTTTGGAATATCATTGGCATCAAAATATTAAAGGAGCTGATGTGAAAGCCAATCATACCAATACCAATAGAAAACACCAACAATATACTTGCTGTTTGCCTATCAAAGCTTGCCACACCTGCCTGATTGGAAGATTTATTTGTTTCTCCTTTAAGCATGGGGGCATCCGGGTCTTGCCAGAGTAAATATAGGCTTAACGTAAGCACTAATGAAATAGCACTAACAGCTTGAGCAAATGAAAAAATACCTAGGTAATAAATAAAAACACCACCTAAAAATGACCCTAAACATGCACCAATTTGCACCATAGTCTGCATCACTCTTGCAGCTAGCTCATACTTAAGCATTCCAGACATCGCAATAAGTGTATTTTGTTTTTCCAATGCTGAATTCGTAATAAGGTTGGATAAGCCAAGCAAGACTCCCCAAACAATTAAATTTAGTAACTGGTGTTGCCTGAAAATAAAAGACACCAGTAAAATGGTTAGGTAAATAAGTACGCGCTGAGCTGCCATGCGCTTGACAGTCTTCGTTTGTGTCTGCTTTTTACGTAATAGTTTTTTTGTAACAAAAGGCAGAAAAACTGAAATACTCAGCAACAACCCAATTAACATTGGGCTACCGGTTATTTTTAAAGAGAACCAAATCATTCCAGTAAGCAGCATAAGATCTGTTCCACCCAGCAAGGCTACATATAAGTAAAAAATACTCAATGTTATTTGTTTATTTTGTCGCATGAACCACTCCCCTCTCAAATCATGCCTTAACGTGCTTAACTGCAAATAAAGCGCACATCTTCCTTACACGGACATAAGGTAATTTGTTTTTAGCTAAACGACAAGGCTTATATTTATTTTCATGCCACGGACAGATTACCCGTTCCGCCTCATTATATACGCCATACTGCAATGGCCCGCCCCTGTGTGGACAATTTGCAGGGACAAGTTTTACTGTATTATCCTTAGGCTTATGTAGAACAAAATATTTTTTATCATCTACTATTAGCATATTATTTTTATCAAGATCAATTTTTGCAATTTTCATTGAGTCACAACCTCATCTGTCAGCATATACACACTATAGGTCGCATCGGTGCTTAGAACCTTTGATCCATGTAAAATTCCTTTTTTTAACATAATACCCTCACCCTCATTTAACGTTAGGTTCACTGCAGGAGAGAATGTCAGTTCCACCGTCCCCTTATCTACGACAAAAAATTCATCTACAGGGTGTATATGAGAAATAGAAACTAATCCCTTACTTTCATAAAATGTATTTAATTTGGACATTCCTTTATAGCCATTTTCTGACGATGGAGCTATATGGTCTAACTGATCATGAAAAATAACATGCTTAAAAAGTTCCTCATCTGCTAGATCTTGCAACATTCTAAACTGTTCAAAACCTAATAACATCTCACTAATGACTTGGTTACCAAACTTTTTAACTAACGGCTTAATAAGCTTTTCCAAAGCCATTCTTCCATGATGAACATCAATGTGCGTGTGCTCATCAAAGTATTGCGTATTAAACTTATCACCAAAAACTGATTTCATCATTGCTGACTGTGACACAGTAGTAAAAGCCAAAGCTGCCTCAGTAAAATATAAAGCACCAATATACTTAAAGAAGTGTGCATGATTTTTGGAAACGTAGTGAAAATAATTAATCAGTGCTAAAGAGCTAGGTAAATAATATTGCCAGTACGTGTGAATATCTGCTGACATATTTAATGCATCACACATATTCTCAAACAATGTCGAATGCTTTTTACTATGAACACCATAACCATACTCATCAATGAAAATTTTAAACAACTCACTTGTTTCCTGCCCAAAATTTCCCAATACATTACGTCCCATAGCAGAAGCTTCAGTTAAAAAATCACCAGCACACTGAGCAATAAAAAACCTGGCTGCTCTTTGAGGATTTTTGCTACTTGTAATATTATGAAATAGCTGTGACTCTGATGTTCTAATTTCATTTAGCACTTGAGAGGTATACTCCTCAAATTTATTGATATCCCAAACTCCTTCTACCTCTATTTCTTGATTTAAAAATTTAAATACATAGCTCTCTAGTTTAGGCCTAATAAATTCACCCGCTTGCTTTAAATCATCATGATAAAATTCTTTAAAACTTAACATATCCCATGAATTTGTGTTATTCCTAGGTAAAAACACTAAATCTTGCTCATATATATTCAATAAAACTCTATGTGCTTGAAGGTATTCATTAGATGTTAACTCGTTAAAACTTAACGGCTTTTCAAAATCAGTGGATAATAAGTCAGCTGCTCTAAGCGCTCGATGATAAGGTGTAAGCTCCTTGTGATATTGAAATAATGGATTAGTGACATATTTCTCTAAATAAAATTTAAATATTTCCTGTAATGTGTTCATAAGCTCACTCCTAAAGCACGCAGATCACTCCCCAATTGCTCTGCATTTTTAAAATGTATTCCTTTAATACCCAAAGCCTCACATGCCTTGATATTATCCAAATTATCATCGATAAAAACAGACTCACTTGCTTTTATCTCATTACGCGATAAGCATAGCTGATATATCTCAGCCTCTGGCTTAATGAGTTTTTCTCTCCCAGATACCACGATGTCTTTGAACAAATGAAAAAAATCATAGCTGTAATAAACATACGGAAAGGTTTCAGCAGACCAATTCGTCAAGCCATAAAGATTATAGCCTTTAGCATGTAATGCTCTAAGTAGATCAACACTGCCGGTAATTTCATTACCAATCATTTTATGCCACGCTTTTTTCCATAATGAAAGTGCTTCTGAATATTGGGGAGTTTTATCTAATATTGGCTTTAAAACACTATCAAAACTCTCTCCTCGATCAATTCTTTTGTTTGCCTCTTTTATCCCAGTTTGCTGATAAAACCGCTCCATTTCCTGCAGGTTATAATTAAAGTATTGCGCATAAAAATAATCAGAGTTCCACTCCAAAAGCACGCCACCAAAATCAAATATTATATTTTTCATTTCTCTTCCCTTTGTAAAAATAAATGATTAACGCAATAGGAATATACTTTATAACAAATAGCAAATCAATGATAAAATTCATCAAACGCAAAAATTTTTCTCTTATGATGACTTATTAAACAATTAGCCGCGTGAAGCTTGTAAATCAGCTTCTAAAGGCCGATTGCAAAGAAGCATCCTTTTTCCAAGATCGAGCAATAAAAAATACAAGACTTACAGAAATGGTATAGGTGAGTACAAACGCCATATCGACTGCATAATTAGAAAAATAAATTTGCCATAGATTTGGCTCTCCAGCGAACATGCTGGGATATAAAATCGCATTGTGTATGCCAATAGTTATTGCCACAGACAAGGTAGAAGATAAAAACAGCTTTTTTCTGAATATACGCTCGAATAAAAATGCAAACAAAATCAACTCACAGACATAAGTGATGGCCGAGGCAATAATACCGTGATAAAACAATGACCAGGTTTTAGCAGAGATTGCAAAGTCTGGCATTATAACGAGATTAGCTAAAACAACAACCCTTTCTTTTAGCCCATTTATCATCCTGCCACAAGAAATGGTGAATTTTTTCAATATTTTTTTCCGCAGCAATTGATAACAGCGTGTGATCATCTATTTTCAAACTTTGATAGAAAAATGCATGTGTATCAGGGTAATTAACAATATTAAGCCTGTTGTGATCTTTAGCAAAATCATACTGACAAAGCCCATTGGCAATGCCTTGCCCTGTAAGCTTTAAACTGGCCTCTTTTAACGTCCATAAATGATAAAAACCTTCATATCTTTCATCCTCTGGTAAGGCAGATAACCACTGATATTCATCAATACTAAAATACTGTTTGGCGATGGCCAAAGCATCAATGCTCTCTTTCATCGATTGCACATCAATCCCAACGCGCTGATTTTTAGCAATTGCCAAAACAACATAATCCTTGGTATGGCTTATATTAAAATCATAAATAGCGCCTTTGATAAATGGGCGCCCCTTATCAGTTGTCTCAAAGAGAATTTTTTCTGGGTCACAAGAAAGATACTGGCTTAAAACCTGATAACGAATCCATTGTGATGCAATAAACTCTTTACGCTTTCGTGCCAGCTTATAACTGGCTGCTCGTTGAATAATATCTTGCGGCAATTGAGAGATATAAGCTTCCTCATCAAATAAAGGCAAAGAAACCTGATAAATATCGACCATAGCTCAGCAGATATTTTTAATGATTAAAGAAGTATTAATCCCGCCAAAGGCAAAATTATTACTCATGATATACTGGCAATCAAACTGCCTTGACTCACCCATAATATAATCCAAATCAGCACAACGTGGATCAATATTTATCAGGTTTGCCGTTGGTATAAAACACTTTTGTCTGGCCATCATAAGTGACAACCAGATCTCTAGTGCACCACAAGCACCCAATGTGTGCCCAAAATGCCCTTTTAAAGAGCTTATTGGTGTTTTATCACCCATGACCTGTAATGTCGCATGAGACTCGGCAATATCACCTTGCTCAGTTGCCGTACCATGTGCATTAATATAATCAATAGCCATTGGATCTAACTGAGCATCTCCTAATGCAAGCCTTAAAGCCTGTGCCATCTTCTCAGAAGTCGGCTGGGTGATATGCCTTGCATCACAATTTGTCCCAAAACCAACGATTTCACCATAAATTTTCGCACCTCTGGCTTTGGCGTGCGCATACTCCTCTAAGATTAAGCTGCACGCCCCTTCACCAAGCACCAAACCATCACGATCTCGATCAAATGGTCGTGGTGTTGTTTCTGGATGTTCATTTTGCTGGCTTGTCGCAAATAAGGTATCAAAAATAGAGACCTGGCTTGGGCAAAGCTCTTCAGCACCACCTGCGATCATAAGCTTTTGGTAACCATGTTTTATTGTTTCATACGCATAACCGATAGCTTGAGCGCTTGATGTGCAGGCACTTGATGTTGGAATCACACGCCCGGTTAACCCAAAGAAAAGGGCCGCATTGACTGCACAGGTATGACTCATTGATTTGATATAGGTTGTGGCACTGACATTCGATAAGGTCTTATGCGTTCTGATCTTAATCAAATCATACAGTGCCGAGGTACTTCCTGAACAAGAACCATAAGCAATACCCATATCACCACCTTCAATCATGGCCTTTTGATCCTTTAATAAGGCATCATCCAAGGCCTTATCGCAAGCAACCGTTGCCAATTGTGCAACACGCCCCATCGACCTTAACTGCTTTCTGGTATAATGTGAAGGTGTTTGAAAATCTTTAATCGGTGCGCCAAGATTTGTGCGTAGCCCTTCAATTTCAGCCCATTGAGGGATCACACTTGTTGCCGTTTTTTGCTGTTTAAATGCATCAAACACACTTACCCAATCATCACCTAAGGCCGTAACAAGTCCACCACCTGTGATTACTACACGTTTTGTCATAATAAACCACCATTCACTGAGATCACTTGCCTTGTTAGATAACTGGCCTGATCAGAAAACAAGTAATTGATTAAAGATGCCACTTCATCTACTTTTCCCATCCGACGCATGGGAATATATTTTTGCATTTCTTCTTTATATTCAAGATCTTTGGTCATATCTGTTTCAATCAAACCAGGTGCCACACAATTAACCGTGATTTTTCTTTTGGCAAGCTCTAAGGCAAGTGCCTTGGTTGCCCCAATGATCCCGGCTTTAGCTGCACTGTAATTAACCTGCCCCTTATTGCCCGCAATTCCAGAAACTGAAGCAAGACTCACAATCCGCCCACCTTTTCTTGCCTGGACCATTGGCAACACACAAGGCTTTAAAACATTATAAAATCCATCCAGGTTGGTGTGAATCACTTGATCCCATTGTTCATCAAGCATGGCAGGAAAAGCCACATCTTTGCAGATTCCTGCATTGCTAACAACCCCATAAAAAGCACCATTTTCCTTGATATCTTGTGATAAAACATTTTGACATTGATCACGATCGCTAATATCAAATTGAATAAGCGCACCTTGACCACCATTGCCTTCAATTACACGCAAGGTCTCTTTGGCGCCATTTTGATCACGATGATAATGGACACAAACAAAAAAGCCCGCTTTGCCAAGCATCATCGCTGTTGCCTGTCCAATACCTTTACTGGCACCTGTCACTAATACGCGCCTCATTGTATTTCTTCCCCTTTTAATATCTGTTCAAACTGCTCGCCTGTTGGCTGATAGGCGCTGAATTTACCTGTTGCTACTGATTTGCCATTTATCATAATACTGCAATTAAAAACACCTAATGGCGGCTCAATCATTACCTTTTGCGCACAAATCTCTAAGATCTCGCCACATGTAAACCAGGTTAGATCGCTAACGCAATTGCGCACACTAAGTAAAAAGCCTTCACGCTTTACCCGGTTATCCTCGAGCTGCTGGAAATATGCCAAAACAGCCGCGGCCTGTGCCATCATTTCCACCCCAATCCAATGATAAACACCATCAATCTCTGGTTCATAAAAAAGATTGTCTTTTCGTATCGTAAACTGGCAGAGCACCTTATCATCACTGGCTTTTATAATCTGATCGATAAATCGCATCGGGGGCTTTTGCGGTAAGATATCATCGATATTATATCTTTTTTGAGATTCCTTCATGATAACCCTTTGATAATTAAACTGACATTATTGCCACCAAACGCAAATGAATTGCTCATAAAATAAGGCGTTTGCCAATGCGTATTACCCTTGGTCAAACAAATTGGCGCAATATTTTGATCATAGTCATCATTTTGAAACTGTGCTGGCAGCAATCTATCTGGATTGTAGGTTTTAGACAATAACAACCAGCATAAGGCAAGCTCGATAACACTGGCTGCACCTAATGTATGCCCGGTGAGTGGTTTGGTTGAACTAACCTGTGTCTTGCCACCAAAAACTTCAAAAATAGCTTTTGATTCCATGGCATCATTTTTTGGTGTTGCCGTACCATGGGCATTAATATAACCAATTAATGATTTATCAATACCTGCATCATCTAATGCGCGCTGCATCGCCTTTTTTGCCCCACTACCTTCTGGATCAGGGGAGGTGATATGAAATCCATCTGAAGACTCTCCACCACCGGCAAGTGAAATCTCACCTGGCTGCTTGCTCATGATGAATAAACCCGCACCTTCACCAATATTAATGCCATCACGTGTTTGCTGAAACGGCCGGCAAATCGATGAAGATACAGAATCTAGTGCATCAAAACCATTAAGCGGTAAGGCTGATAATGTATCCGCACCGCCAACAATAACCGCATCGCAAAAATCAGATTGAATCAGTCTTTTTGCAGCCATAAATGCCTTGCCACTGGAGGAGCATGCTGTTGAAATTGTATAACAAGGACCTTGAACACCGATGAGTTTTGCTAAAAACCTGGAAATCTGGCCAAACTCCTGCTGTTTATAATGAAATCCCTTGGGAAAATAACCTTGTTGTGTATACTGAGCATAGGCTTTCTCACCTTCTAGAATACCTGAAGTACTGGTACCAAGAATGATTCCAATGCGCCTGGCACCATATTGATGAATAAGGTTATCAATTGCCGGTTTAATTTGCAGATAAGCATGCATTAACAAACGATTATTGCGACAATCAAAATCTTGAAGTGTTTTTGGAATGCTTGGCAGTGTGCCATCCACCTGACCGATATAACTAGAACGGTGTGTAAATAGTTTATCATAAGCCACTAGCCGCTGTGCATTGGCAAGCAGATTCTTTGCCACACTTGCCTTTGAATCACCAAGCGCGCAAATAATACCACAATCATTTAAATAGATCTCAGCTTGCTTTTTCATCTAAATTTCAAAAACCTGTCTTCTTATTATTTGTGCACTTCATGCAATGCTAAAACAGGTATTTTGCAATAAAACGCTCACAATGGCAATTTAAACCAGGTCGCGTCAACTAAAAACACAAGGTTTGAAATTACATACCCTCTCAATTTTCATTAATTTTTATGCATAAAAGCATCCCTAAAATATAGATAGCTGCGGCTATACAAAGTGAAATACTCATACCTAATATAAAACTTTTTGAGATCACTATAACTGTACCAAAAGTAGCAACACCAATAAGAGTCCCTAGTTGACGCGCCATATTAAATGAGGATGATGCAAACCCTGCTCTATTATGTTCTACAGAGCGAATAATAACTATAGTTGCTGCAGGCATAGTAAAAGAGATGCCAAACCCAATACAAGCTAATGGAATAATCATCCAAATATAGTCAGGGTGAGTTAAATTTATTACCCACAACATCCCTAGAAATCCGAACACGCCTATTACTAAACCTGAATCTATTACTGGCTTAATACCCAAAAGAGTAACCGCTTTTCCTGAAAGATAAGATGATAATGCAACTAAAATAAATAGAGGGACTATAGCAAAACCTGTTATTAATACAGAGTATTGTTTAATCTCTTGAAAATATAAAGGTAGAAGAAAGAGTAATCCATAAGTGCTGATATTTATAAAAATACCTAATAGTAATGGGATAGAAAAGTTTTTAATTGATAGTACACTAAGAGGGAACATTGGCGAACTAACACTACTTTCAATGATTATAAAAAATATTAATCCTAGCAAAAATACAGCAATACTTATTAGCACTATCGGAGATGTCCAGCCTAACCTTCCAACTTCAATTAATGCAAATGCTAATGAGCCAATCCATAATATTGAAAATATCTGGCCTAGAAGGTCAATTCCAATAGTTTTATTACCAAGTACAGTCTTAACATAGTTCAAACACAAATACGTTGCTAGTACTCCTACCGGAATATTTATGAAAAAAACAGCTCGCCAACTGAACCCTGCAGTTAGTAAAGCGCCCAGTATTGGCCCTAAAGTTGCTGCTATACCCCCAATACCCCCCCAAATACCAATTGCTTTAGCTTTTTCTTTAGGGTTATCAAATGTACTATTAATAAGAGATAACGATGTTGGAATAATGAGTGCACCACCAATACCTTGAATAATGCGAAATAATATAATACTCAAGGGCGTAGATGATAATGCACAACCTAGAGAAGATATAGTAAATAATAATAGACCCATCATGAATAAACGTTTTGCCCCATATTTATCTGCTAAGTTTCCTACCAAGAGCAGCAAGCAGGCAAAAGATAATGCATATCCATCAACTATCCATTGTAAAGTTGATATTTCTCCACCAAGGTCTCGTGAAATACTAGGTAAAGCAACATTAACTACTGTTATATCGATTATGACCATAAAAAAGCCAAGACAAATTGCAACCAAGGATACTAAATTAGAGTGCTTCTTTTTCATTAGACTATCTCCATTGAATAACTTGCTGTTTTTTGTTCAATTTTTATTATCAAGAGCACCCGCAAGTTATTACTTTGTTTATTTGCAGGAAAGGCGTTTAGGGTGCTCCTGTGTATTGTTTATTAGATTATTTTATATGTAGTTATTTTGTAAAAATAGTGCTACTATTTGGAATAGATGTATCAAAAAAACTAACAACTATGTCAGACCTAGATCGTTTTGAATTATTTTTACTCGTTGCTGAATTTGGAACAATCACACTTGCTGCAGAAAAATTAGGGATAGCTAAAGCTTCTTTAAGTAAGCAAATTCAACGTTTAGAATCAGATTTAAAAATTAATCTTTTTCTAAGACATAAACAACGACTACATTTAACAGATGAAGGGGAGACTCTACTAAATCAGTGTAAACGATTATGTAGAGAACTAGAAAATACTCGCAATTTATGTCAGAAGTTTCATAACGAACCTACTGGGATATTACATGTCGTTGTATTTTCTTATTTTGCAAAACATTTAATTTATCCCAAATTAAAATCATTCCTTAACCAATACCCAAAACTAGAACTTATAATAGATTCTACAGAAAAAATTCCTGATTTTGAGAAAGAACAAATAGATATTGCAGTAGGGTTTTCATTGCCAGTTCCTAACCCTGATGAAGTAATACAAAAACGGATGATGACAACCCGATATATATTATGTGCCTCACCTGGATATTTTAAATCGCATGGCAAACCAAAATCTTTACAAGATTTACATCATCACCAATATATAAGCCATACGAGAAGAACTGGAGACTATACATTAAAGTTAAAACCTGAATACTCGCTACAATTAAAGCCATATCTGCTAGTAAATTCTGTGTATGCTATGATTGAGTGCGCTAAAAACGACCTAGGCTTAATTCAATTACCTTTATATGTCTTAAAAGAATATTTAGATAGTGGTGAATTGATACAAATCTTACCTGAATACCAGGCATGTGACTCTGATGTTTATTACCATTATCCAAAATATGCTCATCCTCAACCTAAATTGCAAAGGTTTATCGAGTTTTTTTTAAAAAACGGTTTTGCCTAACTTGCAAATTTTTTATTCCCCAGGAGAACTGTTGCTTACAACTTTTTCATCTTTATTGCATAAAAAACCTTCTATCACATCAAAACTGACTTCAATATTATCATAACCATGCCCTTGACCCGTTTTGATATCAATATTTGCTCCAGCATAAACTTCTTTGGCAAATGTGATTGGTGTGGTGGTATCATCTGCTTGCAGTAATAACAAATAATCTTGAAAATCTTTCGATCCTGCTGGCATCAAATCCATCAAAGCTTTCGCCTCATGCCGAAGCTCTGCATAAGCCGGATCAGCGACGATTAAATCAAGTCGTGCTGCAGGATTAATCAAAACGACCTGATCGATATCTGATCTTATCTGTTTAAAAAGATGTGCCATATAACCACCAAGCGAGCTGCCAATAATCACTTTTTTTGCTGCATTAGCTTTGTTTAACAGATAATTAATCGTTTGCAATGCACTTTCACTATGCATTTGTAAGGCAGGTGCGTCAATCGCGCTATTTGGCCAGTTTTTTTTCAGCCAGCGCTTTAGCTTTTGTGCCTTAACAGAATCTGGCGAGCCCTTATAGCCATGCAGATATAAAAAATAATAATCACTCATGCGCAATTAACTCCTTATAATACTGTAATGCATTAATAATGTGATAGCCAGTTGTCGCCTTGACTTTGTCAAACTGGATATTCCCTGTAACATCAACATATTCAACTGGTAAATTATTTGCAATATAATAGTTAGAAACGACCTTAAAGCAAGTCTTTGCACTTTTGATATCTTTTATCATCGAATAAAAGCGAAGCTGCTCAAGAAGCGGCCATATACGATAGCTTGCCTTATCCTGATCACAACCGATTTCAGGGATAACAAGACCATTCGCTAATACCGTTTTTATCTGACAGTTATGTGCCAAACGCAAAGGGTCAATACCTTTTGTGTCAATTTTTAATTTTGAGGCTTCAACAATTAAGGCCGCCCACTCAAAGCTGTGCCCAGGCTCGAATATTCTCTTATATCGATACTCACATATCAACTGCATGTTTTCATCATAAAACCAATGTATAACCTTGTTATAAATCACTTGTGCACTTTTACGAAAAACATCATTTTGTGTTGTTTTATATGCCGCCAAATAGGCTTCAAATAAATGCATAATCGCATTTTGACAGATATCATTTTTAATATATAACAAAGCAAAGTCATTGCTTATGAATTTAGTTTCAATAATCTGATGTAAGCGTTTAATATCCACCAGCACACTTGCCTGATTTGTTTTTTCATATAAGTGCGAAAACGAAAACAGCAAAAAAGCATACTCATATAAATCATTCATGACATTGGCGTTGGGAAATTTTTTCCAGTCCCCGTGGTAATGATCAAAATAATCCTGCTTGAGCTTTTTATATAACTGCCATGCATAATTTTGCCCCTTTCCCTCGCTAAAAACACGACCATAAGTCAGCAAATAAAACATTCCGCGTGTTTGGCAAAGCGCACGCGTTTTTCCAAAGCATACTTCTTCAGGAGCATTTAAAATTTCCGGAACAAAGCCATATTGCTCAATGTTTTTTATTAATAATTGTTGGTAATTATCAAGCAATGAATCAATTAATTGGCTATCTTGTTGTTGTAATCTCATGATGTATAAAAAAATAAAAACGCCTATTTATCACGCATAGTAAAGGACTTTAGCAATAACTGCAAACTTGTTCATTATCTTAAACAGCGATATAATGCGCAAACCTGCAACTCTAGTAAAGCCACATGAAAAAAATAACAGCACTTATCACTGGAACTGTTTTTGTTGTATCTGCAAATGCTTACACCAGCAATCTTACCAATCAAGAAATAACCATACAAAATTTCTCTGACGTTGAGCACTATGTTGATAAACTATCACAAACATTACCGCCAAATGAGATTTGTGTTATCTATGATATCGATAACACCCTTATTACAAAAGAACGTCTTAAAACCGGCAATCCAAACCTTTGCCATGGCATTGTTTATGTAGATGATACAAAAAGCAAAGTAGACATGATTGCAAAACAATTCAAACACAAGCTTGATTACTATGCCATATATTATAATTATTTACCTAACCCTGAAGATGAGAAAAACTGGCAACCACAAAAATGGCAAACTGCTTCTCAAGCACTTGATAACCTGGTGAAAATACTCAATTAAATAAATACTTTCCTGACTTGTTTTTCCTTAACAGCAAACGATAAAATGCGTTAGAATAATAAGCATCACGACATCAGGAAGGAATCAATAATGCAGGAACCCTCATCGCGTTATAAAAAAGGACAAGAAACATTGCACCAAATCGACGGGAAAAACCGTGAAAAAGGTGTATTAGCTGACATTAAAGCGTTTTATCCCGATTTAGAAAAATTCACCGTTGAGTTCGCTATTGGTGATATTTACTCACGGCCACACCTTGATCTTAAAACACGGGAATTTATCACAATATCGTCATTAATCACGCAAGGCCAACTCAATCACTTAAAAGATCATATCAAGGCAGCTCAAGCATTAGGTGCGACAAAACAGGAAGTGTGTGAGTTAATCTTACAGCTTGTTGTTTACGCAGGCTTTCCAAAGGCAATTAACGCCATGCTTGTCGCAAAAGAAGTGTATGATTAAATTTTAAAGCCGTAGTTTAAAAGCTATAGCCGATGTTGAATTCAAATGTTGGTAAAACACCGCTTGAATCAAACATCGACCCTTTGTTAGAGACATACATTGGTCCAACACCAAGCTGCATATTAAAGCCACTGTCCCAAAGCCATTGATAACTGACCATAGCGCCTGCCATAAAACCACCAACGCTACTGTCACCGGAATCTTTACCATAAGCATAGCCAGCAAATGGTTTAATTAACCAACCTGAAGACATGTAATTACCATTAACTGCATAACTATACTGAACACCAATATTGGCAACTGTTGTATCTTTTCCACCCCATGTCCAATATGCACCATAAATACCAATCGCTGATGATGGCAAAAACTTATAGTTTGCATTAGCGGAAATAAAGCCAATCATCGTTGGAATCACATTCCATTCAATATTAAACTTTTTATCACTGAATGCTTTGTTTAATTCAACGGCATCAGGTTCGTGATCCGTTTTATTTTGCACCATTTGTCCATAAGCAGCATAGCTTGCCCCACTACCTAATGTTATCGCACTTAGCGTAAGTATGACTGATACTTTTTTCAACATAATTTCTCTACGGGCGCATTCGGAATTTGTGGGTATTTAGGCTGCTGCTTGCAATCCTCCTTCATAGGACATTTCTTCAATGTTTCGCCATCTCCCAGCCTTATAAAATGAACGTATAAGCAGCATATCATTGGCACTCTCTTCATTCCAAAAAATAGAATTGCCTTTCATTTTTAGATTAATAACC
>NZ_QLIT01000087.1 GCF_003574485.1 Facilibium subflavum | reverse complement strand
GAAGTGTATTTATATTATGTCCTAAGCTGCCTTTTTCAACCCAAAAAGAACATGTTTCTCCCAAACCTTAGGCCAAGTATAAGTATTCATCGCTGCTCTTAATGTAAGTATATTGTGCAGCCCATCCCTTGACCATTTCATGTGTTGTTGCCCCTTACAGCGTTGATTAATCAAACTCTCAACATTGGACTCAGCCATTTGGCTTGTGAATACTAGATCTTTGTTTTTACGTTCATCATAATTAACAATATAATTTTTGTTATTAACAACATAGCTTAGATAGCATTCCTACTGCAGTTTGAATGTAACAATTTTAATCGGTTTGCGGACTCTTGCAGTACAAAATAAAATGTGTTAGGAATGCTTTCCTTCTTTAGCAAGTAACCAGTGGGCTCAAGACTGGAAATTAGTGAAGCAGTGTATTTATAAAAACGCAGCATAACAACTCTATTAGGAATGCTCCCTCTGTCATATTTCTTAGGTGACCAATTAAACATATCTGCTACCAATTTACTGTTTAAATTCCTCATCATATTTTGTATATAACTTTATGTTTTCTAACTTATACATCAATGCACGATATATGTCAATTGCCAACTCATTGACAATCTCACAAAAACATAGCTATCACAAAACGATCGTTTTACGATA
>NZ_QLIT01000086.1 GCF_003574485.1 Facilibium subflavum | reverse complement strand
CTGAGATAAACCCAAAGCGGATAAGCCATCGATACTTTTGCGCATATCCACCGGAAAATTGGCCAGGTAAATCTCATGTGCCGGCGTTAACATCACAAGGTACCCTTAATGTGATCCCAAATGGCAAATCAATTTCAATCATGCCTTTTTGTTTTGCCGTATTTGCATCGATATGAAAAGGAATAAAACCAGAAGGGGCATGAGGTGGGCTTGTGTCATCCTTTGTTACCTTAATGCGCGGTTTAAGCGCACCTTCTGCAATGAATTTGGTACGCCATTTGGAAAATGATGCTTTGGATACTTCCTGTTCCTGGCAGAATTTATCCTGTGTTAGCCCTGAGACTTCCCAATCCCTAATAATTGATAGCCACTTGATTTGCGTTTCTGTCATCGTCTGTGCTCCATATTTGTGAATAAACAACAACAGTATGATTAAGAACAAACGCCTTTACTAGATGGGGTTTATGGAGCGGTTACAAATGTTCCACCTGGCGCCTATTCTACGCTCACAAAATGGAGAATAAACTCTAATATAAACTCACAATCACATATTCTGGAGGTTGCGTGTACGACGGGGTTTTCTGGGATAAACCTTGTTAAAGAGAGTGGTTGTACAGGGGTCGGTGTGGATATATGTGCTGCTTCAGTTACAAGAGCCAAGCAAAATTGTCAGTTGGAGAACTTAGAAAACAGATTGCATTTTAAATGCGAGGATGCAGTACAGTTTCGTTCTGAGAAAGCGTTTTCGCACATCATAGTTGGTGCTGCGTTAGGTTTCTTTCCAAACCCAAAATTAATGATTGCAAACATGGAGAAACTGTTTTCTGATAATGGGTATTTATTGGCATCACCTTTCTATGTAACAAAGAAAGTTCCTGATCGCCTTATTAGTGAGGCTAAAAAAATATTTGGGATGACTCCAACAGTAAAAAGTCGCAAACAGATTATGCAGCTTTACAGAGGTTTTGATGTATTGTTTGAAGATAGATTGGAGCCGGAACCAGAAACTGAAGGAGAGCTTAAGCATTACTGCCAATCAACTATAGAGAGAGTATGTCAAGAGAAAGGGATAACGCGGGATGCACTTTATAATGTCATGTACAAAAGGCTCTATGAAATTAGAGAAATGTCAAATTATTTACGTGAATATCAAGAGTATTCAGTGTTAGTTCTAAGGTATGATCGTAATACTTACCCAAAGCGATTTGTTGAGTTATTCTGAATTTTAAAAGGCATAGGAGTTGAAATGATTCTAACAGGTGATCAGATAGTAAAGTCAGTTTGGGAAGGGGATATCTATATTTCACCTTTTGATTACACAAGAGTTAATCCTAATAGTTATAATTATTTGCTTGGGAATAAGTTGAAAGTATATAAAGGTATTGGAGACGATGGTCAAAATATTTTTGAAGAAATAATGCTTGATGATTCTGGGTACGTCTTACAGCCAGGTACTATGTACCTTGGAGTAACTCATGAAACAATAGGAAGCAGTCGTTACGCAATGTCTCTTATTGGAAGAAGCTCCATAGGACGGTATGGCTTGTTTTTGCAGATTTCAGCTAACTTAGGACATACTACCTCATCGCATAGGTGGACGCTGGAGCTATATGCATGTATGCCCATACGTTTATATCCAATGATGCCCATTGGACAAGTGTCATTTTGGAACAACCTGGGGGAAATTCGTTGCATGGGGAAAACTTATGCTCGTTTTAATGATCCGCAAGAGAGATTTGGCAGATGATATTAACAGGATTGAAGATTTCAGAAGAAGTTATGAAGGGGAATATTATCATTAATGATTATAATCCAGCTCAAATTAGTACAAATTCCTACGACTTGAGACTGGATAAACAGTATATTCAATATACAGAAAGCGTAATAGACCCAAAGAAAAAAGTTGAATTTGAAGTCAATGAGATCCCCGTGACGGGGCTACACCTTAAAGCTGGAGATTTTATATTAGCAAGCTCATTAGAAACAATTGGCAGCACAAAATATGTCCCCTTGATTCATGCTAAATCAGGCACAGCAAGGTCTGGGCTATTTGTCCACATTACAGCTGACCTAATTGATATAGGCTCAGTAGGAAACGTAACATTTCAACTATATGCGACAGTGCCGACTATTTTGTATCCTGGTATGTTGCTTGCTCAGGTTACATTTTGGAAACCTATGGGAGAGATTGTGCTCTATGATGGGAAATACCAGAGCTCGAAAGGACCACAACCATCGAAAACGTATTTGGACTATGTAAGTACAGAAAGCTCTTTAGAAAAAAGTTCAGCGTAGCCAAAAATATTTAAATCAAATAATTAAATTAAGGTTTTAAAATATGCAAAATATATTAGTGCTCTTAGATGCTGTGCCTGGTACGAATCTGTGTATAAAAAATGATGTAGTGAGATATTTCGGTCAAAAACCATTATTTAGCACAGCTTCTGTCCAAAAATCAGTTTTCTACGAGACGGAGATCGTGAGCTTGGGTCATTTTGATGACCAGGTTTATAGAATATCTGAAGTAATTGAGAGTGTGCAAAATACAATGGGAAGCGCTATATGTGTTGTGTCTGGTTCTGAAGCTTCCGTTTATACTGGCGCTCATTTAAGAACCAAATACGGTATACCAGGCCTTCAAGAAAAACAAGCAGTATTTTTCAGAAACAAATATAAAATGTATGAGCATGCAAAAAAATGCAGAGGGTTAAAGCCAATTGAAACTTATCAGCTTAGTGAGGCAGCTATCTTAAGTAATAACAATGAAATGATGGTTATCAAACCAAAGGAGATGAGTGGAAGTATTGGAGTTCTTATTGGAAAATTTGCGGATATTAGCAAACATGTTAACTTGATTTCACCTTTAGAAAATAAACATGATTATATTATTCAACCAAAAATAGAGGGTGAAATTTGGCATATTGATGGGATCTGGGCACAAGGATCTAGTTATTTTGTTGCAAGTCAATATGTTAGCACCCCAACAAAGTGGCGGATGCGTGAAAGTTGTTATGCATCACTTAGTTTAGAATTATCCGTTTTTCAGCATGACTTGATAGAGACTTTCTTAAAGGATTATTTTTCCAAGCTAAATATTGATTTTACCCCTTTTCATTTGGAAGTGATCAATAGTAGTGAAGGGCTGAATTTCCTTGAAATTGCTGCCAGACCCGGCGGTGGTCCAATATCAGATGCATTGGAAGCCAGGGTAAACGCATCTAAATCCTAGTATTTATCTGGCCTACTGCTGGAATATAGTGCATCTTATCAGTTATAGCAAACTAAGTATCAATTTAAATTATTATGGATAGTGTTTTC
>NZ_QLIT01000085.1 GCF_003574485.1 Facilibium subflavum | reverse complement strand
CATATACCGAGTGGCTTTACAATAACAGAAGCTTTCGCCTGAAGTCATTCATAAAGAATTACTGTATGTACATGTGAGTATACTTAAGCATAGAAAAACTGAAAAGAAATAAGGCATTCCATCAGCTACTGTTGCGCATGCAGCTTAGATTTATCAAACTATGGGACTGTCTTTAGCAAGCACACCTTTTGTTATTGTGGATAACTCAATGTAGTGCCCTGGGTTTTGAAGGAATCCTTATAAAATAAGGCTTTCACATTCAAAAGTGTCAAAGTCGGGATATAATTCAGTTCATTTTTTTTAAAACCATCACGCATTTTCCTAATACTACCTTTTGCCTTTTGTCGTAATGCTTCTGCAAATGCTATTTTCACTGCCAAAAAAGTCATTGTTGCGCCAATCGTTGCAGATAGAATCGCCCAGATACCACCCAAAAAAGTACCAAATAAGAATCCACCTAACAGTGTCATCACCGTCGCTCCTGGCACTGAAAATGCTACAATAGCGACATAAATGAGCATATATAAAATCACACTTAAAAAATAATGATCTGTCGTAAAGCGTTGTAGATATTGATAGTTCTTTGCTATTGTGTCTAAATGTAGATATCTCTCACCACCTAAAGAAAAGAACAGCACAAACCCGATGGCTAACAGAATAATCGGCCATAACGTTTTTGTGCGCATGTATTTTCCCATTCACAATGTAATCAATACCTATTATCACACAGGAAGTTATACGAAAAATCAATGAGAACATATAAAATCATCCAGCACATTTACAACAAAACCTCATGATTTTGCCGTGCTTTTTATTGATGAAACATTTGAAAACTCAATGATCATCTGGTTTCCTTTAGCCTCATTTACCGTAATTTTGCTGGCATATACCCCACCTTCCATAACAATGCTTGTAATCGCTTTATTCAAAGGAGATGATTTTGGTTTAAAGCCAACAATCCAGTGTTTTGCATCACCTTGAAAGTAAATGTTAAAGTACTGCTCAATCGCTGCTGTATTGCCTTTAAAAATAGAAAGAAACACACGTGTAAATGCAAACACGATCGGCTGCTCTTTGGCAGTGATAATCATTGGCGGATTATCCTCGATTGACTGACGGATTTCATTATCGGTGACAACAAGTGTTGATTTAAACGGTTTTTCCTGTGACCATGTCAACTCTTTGGACTTATCTAGCTCAAATGTTCCCGATGATTTAAGTGGACGTGATAAAAGCTTCATATTCCGTGTTTGTGTAAAGTCGCCACGAATGTGATCCATTTGCGCCTGCGCCTTTTGTATTTCAGTAAAAACAGGTTTGTCTTTTTGGCTTAATGGGTGTGAAAAAACCGAATCATCTGCATATACATTACATACAAACAATGTCAGTATAGCCAGAAAAAAGAATCGTTTCATGTAAAGCGCCTTATTTTATCAATTAATATTTCAGGTGAGACAAATTGTAACTCATGTGTTTGTAAATCTAATGCAAGTTGCGTTGTCAGCGCTTTTGTCAGCTTATTCCCTGTTTTCTGATCATAAATGCTATACGCGATCTTAAGCCTGTTTTCATACTCAATTATTTTGCTCTCAATTTCAATTAACTGGCCAAATTTAACAGGTTTTATGTATTTAATCTGTAAATCAACGATTGGCCACATAAAACCAGAGTCTGCCATATCATTATAATTATAACCAATTTTATCCAGAAGCTCGCATCGCGCGATTTCAAGATACTTGACATAGTGACCATGCCAGGCAATCTGAAGGCTATCAACATCAAAAAATGGAATTTTGATCACTGTTTTATGTGTAATATTATCACTCATGATCCATCGGCGCCCAAAAATCAAAAAAATTAAACCACTGTTCAGGGTAAGCCAAACAGTATGGTGTAAGAAAATCACTATATTGCTGCGCATAGCGTGTCAGCGATTGTAACTTATTTTTCCGCTGTACAGCAAGCTCATCAGCAAAATGTTCAAAAACGACGTGAAAGTGCTTATCTTTTTGTTTCAAGCATAGCATCGTATAAGCGGGTGCTTTCAGGGTTGCTGCTAAAATAAAAGCCCCTTGTGGGAAATAAGCCTTTTTTCCTAAAAAGTCCGCCTGTAAATTTTTATCAGGCTTTGTCACAGAAGTGCGATCACAGGCAATCACAATAAGCTCACCACGGTCAATTTTCTCTTGTAAACGCATGGCAAAACACATATCAATATCGTTGACTTCAATCATGCTCAAGGAAAAATCAGCATTGATTGCATTTAAGGTCTGATTAAACTTTTGTGCATGCTTATTAAATACTAATGCATTGACTTTAAGCCCCGGAGTTAGTCGTGACAAGGCACGGGTAATTTCCATATTCCCTAAGTGTGCGGTAAAGATAACAGCACCTTTTTTCTGCGCGACCAGTGACATTAATACCTGTTTATTTGGAAAATTAATTTGTCCATAACCAATCTTTCCTGACCAGACAGCGAGCTTATCAATGATACTTTGACCAAAGGCAATAAAATGTTTAAAGCTTGATGGCTTGATAAATGCAATAACATGACTTAATGCATAGTTTTCAGCTTGTTCTAGATATTTTCTTGAGGATCGCCGCGCCTGCGGTGATGTTAAAAAGAAATAAGCCATCACTGGATAGATGAGTAAATACGTCAACCGCCGCCCTAATAACCGGTAGCACCATAAACTTATTCTAAGCCCTAGCAAAGTGCCTTTCTCAGGCAATTTTGACCAATGCCAGATTTTCTGCCCTTTACTTCCCATGCTTTTTTATCCATATTTTCATTTTTTGTTTGGGCATGGCAATAATCATTCCACATAATAAACGTGTGTGTAACCATGATATTCTTAAGTTATCGCGCCAGAGTTTAAAATGAGACAAGCCATCTTCTGGATATGTCACACGTGTGGGAATATAGATAATATCAACATCTTCCCAATAAAGCTTGACCAGGATTTCAATATCAAATTCCATCCGCCAAGGCACAGGATGATGCTGATATTTTGCCATGGTTTTGGCTAAAACAACCAAAGGGTAAATACGAAAACCACACATCGCCTCAACAAGCTTCGTACTCCAGATTTCAAGCATTACAAAAAAATTCGTAATCTTACGACCATGTAACCGCGATTTTGGTACACTTTGATCATACACAGGTTGACCTGAAATAACGGCTTGAGGGCATTTTTTAGATAATGCAATAAACTTTTCAATATCGCTGGCAGCATGTTGAGCATCTGCATCAATTTGAATTACATGACTAAACCCACGTTTAGATGCCTTGAGAAAACCTGCCATCACAGCACCACCCTTCCCATAATTTTCTGGCAATGTAATCACTTCCACCCAATTATGCCGAGAAGCAGCGCTTGCAATAAGATTTTTGTTATACAAATCACTACCATCATCGACAACAATACAAGGAAGGAGATAGCCTGAGAGCTTTTCAAGAAGGGATGATAAGGTTTTCCCATGATTATAATTAGGAATAATCAAACAATACTGACTCATGAGCTCATAAGCGCTATCTTACCGATAGCATACACTCTATCATGCTGGTCAAAATAGCGGAAGTCTAAACGCGTATCCATGATATTAAGCGCTAAGTATAATTGCATATCAGGCTTAATAACCTTGGTAAACTTAAGCTGCTGAATTTTATCAACCCGTTTTCTATCAAGCGCTAAAAATTGGCTGGCAAAATAAATGGCAAAGTCGGTTTGTGCAACACCTGGTAGAACCGGTATATTTGGAAAATGCCCTTTAAAGGCCAAAAGGGATTGATCAAAAAAAAGCAGAATCTTAAGCTGACTTGTTTGATCAAATGTATCAGGATATCGCGTGACAACCTTGGGATATTTCATGGCAAAGTGTCAATTATATTGTTTAAAAAAGAGTATAAACTGGATGAATTAAATTAACCAGTAATGCTGGGAACAAACCAAAAATTAAGATCAGTAATGAATTTATACTCAAGCCTAAAAGCGTGTTTTTATTCGCATAAACCGGTGTTTGATTTTTTGGTTCATCAAAATAAATCACTTTAACCACGCGAATATAGTAAAATGATGCAATAACGGACATAATCAAGGCATAAGTTACTAAGACATAATGATGCCCATCAATTAAGCCCATAACAACAAACAGTTTCGCTACAAAGCCTGATAATGGTGGAATCCCTGCCATAGAAAACATCAGGATTAACATTAAAAAAGCAATCCATGGGTTTCGACGGTTTAACCCGGCAAAATCAACGAGATCCTCAACATCATTCCCCTTGACACTTAAAACAATTAACACCCCAAATGATGCTGCCGCCATTAAGATATACACAATAATGTAAAATAAGGCCGTAGATACAGCAAAAGCGTCAGGCGATAAGATTAAGGCCAATAGAACAAATCCAATATGCGAAATGGTTGAATAACCTAACAGGCGTTTTAAATTTGTCTGAGCAAGTGCTAATAAATTACCAAAGAAAATTGAAATAACCCCTAAGACCATTAACACTTTATGCCAGGCAAAGGCTTGTGCAGGCATGGCAACCATTAGAATATTAACAAGCATGGCAAATGCTGCCAGTTTTGGTACAGAGGCTAGAAACGCTGTTACGGCATTTGGCGAGCCTTCATAAACATCAGGCACCCACATATGAAAAGGAACCGCGCCAAGTTTAAACGTTGCGGTTGTGATCATTAACACCATGCCAACCAAGACGATATTTAAATGTGCTGGATTGGTATTAGCCAAATAAATGCCAATATCATGAAGGTTTAAACTGCCGGTAATGCCATAAATAAAAGACATACCATATAATAGTAAACCTGAGGTAATTGCACCTAAGATAAAATATTTAATCGAGGCTTCTGCACCCTTGGCAAAATTGCGACGAATTGCCAGTAAGGCATAAAGTGGCAATGATAATAACTCAAGGCCGATATACACCGTTAATAAACTATATGCTGATACCAAAGTCACAGCGCCCAGGATAGATAGAAGTGACAGCGTATAGAATTCACCTTGTGGCAGTTTACGATCTTCAATATAGTCTTTCCCATAGATAAAGACCAAAAAAGCTGCCAGAAAAATAAACTCTTGTAAAATAAACGTGAAATCATTGGAATAAGTTTGTCCACCAAAACCGACATAAACAGGGGAAACAAACTGCTCAAACGTCATCCAGGCGGCAATAATCAAAAAAATCTGCGTCAAAATATAAGCCAGATTTTTAACATATTTGCCGAAAAACAAATCCGACAACATTACCACCATTGCAGCAACAGCAATTGTGATTTCAGGTAGTATGGTAATAATATCTGCTAACATCATGATCTCTATTTATCCTATTGTTATCAAGTGTGCTGCATGAATAACATATGTTGAAGCAGCTGAAGAAACTTGCAATATTGGCTCCGGATAAAAGCCAAAAAATACTGTTGGAATAGCTAATAAAACAAAAACAAGCACTTCAAGGCCAGAAATGTCTTTTAAATTAGCAATTGAATTACTTACCACTTTGCCAAAGAAAACACGTTTATACATCCACAATGTATATGCCGGGGCAATAATTAAGGTCAACCCAGCCAATAAAGCAACCCAAGGCGCATATTTAAATACTGCCAAAACGATAAGAAATTCACCGACAAAACCACTTGTGCCAGGTAAACCAACATTTGCAAGTGAGAAAAGCATAAAAAAGGCAGCAAAGACAGGCATAGAGCGTGCTACACCCTGGAAGTCTGCGATATTACGCGATTGAATGCGCAAGTATAAATAACCACAGCCAATAAACATCCCGCCAGATGAAAAAGCATGTGCAATCATTTGAAAGACAGCGCCTTGGACAGCCAATTGTGCATCAGCAAGCCCCAAAGCATGCTCAGGTGAGCTTTTAACTAACAAGAAGATTGAAAACATCCCTAACGTCACCAGGCCCATATGAGAAATAGAGGAGTAGGCGATCAAGCGCTTAAAATCTGTTTGCGCCATTGCCACAATACCAACATACACGATTGCAATTAAAGATATAATAATTAAGAACCAATCTAGCGTTGCTGTGATCGTTGGGATCAAAGGCAATACAAAGCGTAAAAAGCCATACGCACCAAGCTTTAACATCAGTGCGGCCAAGATGACTGAACCACCTGCTGGCGCTTCTGAGTGCGCATCAGGAAGCCATGAATGAAATGGCCACATTGGAATTTTTACCGCAAATGCTAAGAAGAAAGCACCAAATAGCAACCATTGTGCCGTAAGTGTAATATTAACAAGTGTGCCTGTTGGGCTTATTTGCGTTGCCCAATGAATAAAGTTTACAATTGAGAACGTCCCACTATCAACTAAATCCGTAGTTGGTAATTGTGTGACTTGATGTTGGATATACAAAAATGCGATGAGCAAAAAAATCGAACCGGCAAAAGTGTATAAGAAATATTTGATTGCCGCATAGGCTTTTTTCTTACCACCCCAAATGCCAATACCTAATGTTGTTGGAATCAGCAAGGCTTCCCAGAAAAAATAAAATAACATCGTATCTTGTGCGGCAAATACGCCGTTTGTTAATCCTGTTGTAATCAAAAAAATGGCCATATACTGTCTTAAGCGAACTGTGATGCTATTCCAGGCCGCTAATACGATTACCAAGTTTGTAAAACAGGTCAGAATAATAAATAATACCGAGAATCCATCAACGCCTAATGCATAATATACCGCATCATTATTGCCAAACAGGCTAAACCATCTGACTTTCTCCACAAACTGCATTTGTGCACTTGCCGGGTTAAAGTCCATATATAAGGGAATACACAATAACAGCGTTAAAACAGCAACGGCCAACGCGCTCCAACGTGCAGCTTCTTTACGACCATCAGGCGATTTGGCTGCCAACACAAGAAATCCACCGATAATGGGGACCCAGATTAATAAACTCAATAAATAGTGAGTAATAAACATAATATTAAATTTCCTCTACCTGGCGCTTTAGTTTACCCAAAATATCAACCATACAATTAATGCAACCACACCAATAAGCAATACCAGTGCATAATCAAATATGTAGCCGCGTTGCAGCTTTCTTAGCTTTTTACCGGTAAAATAGATCAAGCCGGCACTGCCATGAACAGCTACTTTATCAATCATAAAGATATCGATAACAACCCATAAAATCTTACTCAGTAACACACTGCCTTTCACAAAGAACACATCATAAAGTCCATCGATAAAATATTTTTTTACCAACACATAATGCAAAATACCGACACCAGATTTCGCCTGAGCTAAGAATTGTGGCACGCGTGGAAATAACACATAAAGAATATAAGATAGAACCAAAGCGGAAATTGCCAGCCAAAATGGCAATGTATGAACAGAATGCGCAATATAATCCCATGGCGTTTTGGTGTATGATTCAGCGGCTAAAGCTGAAACTACGGTCATATTACCTAAAGCCGGTTGAATATATTGACTGATCGTGTTGCCAAAAAAACTTTGACTCGTCGTTAGATTCGGTGTTAATGCTGATTCAAAAAATAGCATCCCAGCAAAAATTGACGCAATCGATAGCAATATTAAGGGAATTAAAATACTCCATGGCGATTCTTTGATATGTGCTTTTGTATGCGCATCCATTCTTGGCTTGCCATGAAATGTCATAAAAATAAAGCGGAAAGTGTAAAACGAGGTAACAAAAGCACAAGCCAGCACCAAATAATAGGCAAATTCATGTCCTGGTAATGTAGTAACTTTAGCAGCATCGATAATCAAGTCTTTTGAGAAAAAACCTGAAAAAGGCGGAATCGCGGCTAATGCCCAACCACCAATAATCATACAGATATAAGTGATTGGCATATACTTGCGTAAACCGCCCATTTTACGCATATCCTGCTCATGATGAAGGGCTACAATAACAGAGCCTGCGGCCAGGAACAACAATGCCTTAAACATTGCATGGGTCATTAAATGGAACATCCCGATTGAAAAGCCAGATGCCCCTTGTGCTACCATCATATAACCTAATTGAGACAGCGTACAATAAGCGATAACTCGCTTGATATCCATCTGAACAATTGCCAATAACCCCATAAACAAACAGGTAATTCCACCGATAATCATCACAAAGCTTAATGCCATTGGCGAGTGAACAAACATCGGTGACAAACGGGCCACCATAAACACACCTGCTGTCACCATTGTTGCGGCATGAATTAGTGCTGAAATAGGCGTTGGACCTTCCATTGAGCCTTCAAGCCACGTATGTAGTGGAAACTGCGCTGATTTTCCCATCGCACCGATAAAAAGTAATACGCACATAAGTGTAATCGGCGAGAAGTGTAATCCTAAAAAAGAGATCATTTGCGTATTATTGATATTATTTACTGCAGTAAATACCGTGTGATAATCAATTGAATTAAAGTAATAAATAACCGCGGCAATACCCAGCAAAAAGCCCAAATCACCCACACGGTTCATAATAAAAGCACGAAGTGAAGCCTCATTCGCTGAATCACGATCAAAATAAAAACCGATCAATAAATAGGAAAATAAGCCAACGCCTTCCCAGCCAAAAAACAGTAACAAGAAATTGCTGGCCATTACCAAACAAAGCATTGCAAAGGTGAAGCCTGAAATATAGGAGAAAAAACGCGCATAACCTTTATCACCGCGCATATAACCAATAGAGTAAATATGCACAAGTGTCGAAACAAACGTGACGATCAGCATCATAAATACCGATAGGCGATCCACCGTAAAAGCAACTTTCATACCAATACTTGGAAACAGTGCCCAATTAAAGTACGTGACGTTATAGACTGCGTTATTGACATAAACACCGTAAGCTAGCACAGCACTTAGTACAAAAGATAAAGCCACTAAAGCAACCGTAATGAAATTAACACCTGACAGTTTCACCTGCTTAGAGAAAAATCCTGCGATAATCGCACCAATTGCTGGTGCAAGAATAATAATGGCAATAATAAAGTCAATGCTCATTACGTTAACCCTTTAATGTATTTAGTTTACTAACATCAATTGTCTTTCTTGTTCTAAATAACACGACAACAATTGCCAGACCAATTGCGGCTTCTGCTGCTGCAACGGTTAAGATAAAAAAGACAAATACATCACCTGTACTTTGTTTTAGCATGCTTGAAAAAGCGATGAAATTCGTGTTAACTGCTAAGAGCATCAACTCAATTGACATCAATAAAATAAGCAGATTACGACGGTTAATAATAATACCTGCGATGCTTAATGAAAAAATGATCGCACTAAAAATTAAATAGTGTGTCACAGGAATAGGAATACTATTCATCAGTTTTATCTCCCTTATCATCCTTCTTCTCAGCATCAAGCTTCAGCATTGTCAATCTGTCTTTTGGATCGACTTTAATCTGAAGCGCTGGATTTACTGCTTTATTACCAGGTTTTCTGCCACGGAACGTCAATGTGATAGCCGCAACCATCGCAGCCAACAGCACCATTGCCGCCAACTCAAAAGCATATAAATAATCATCTGAAAACATTAAATTTCCTAATGCTCTAACCGTACCTTTTCCGCCTGTCATTTCCTGACCGGAGAAACTATGTATGACAAGCATAGAAATCAATACTGCCAGGCATGCGCAAAGCAGGATAGCCACTGGCCAATAAATCACAAGTTTCTTTTGTTTGCTCATGATGTCAATATCAATCATCATCACCACAAACAAGAACATAACTAAAACAGCGCCAACGTATATGACAATTAAAAGCAAAGCCAAGTACTCTTGTTGCATTGTCAACCATATCCCTGCTGCTGCAAAGAAAGTAAATACTTTAGCAATAACGGCTCTAACCGGGTTTTTTGCACTTATCACCAATAAAGCACCTAAAATAGTTAGCGCAGCGAATACATAAAATATAATATTAACCGTCATAACACCTTCCTACCTAAACGCTTTATCAGCAGCACGATCTGCTGCAATTTGTTCTTCATACTCATCACCAATCGCTAAAAGCTTGGCTTTGGTCATAATATTTTCACCACGATTTTCAAAGTGATATTCAAAAATACGCGTTTCAACAATTGAGTCAACCGGGCATGATTCTTCACAAAATCCACAATATATGCACTTAAACAAATCGATTTCATATTTTGTTGTTCTTCTTGAACCATCCTCGCGAGGTTCAGCTTCAATCGTGATAGCCAAGGCTGGACACACCACTTCACAAAGCTTGCAGGCAATACACCTTTCTTCACCATTTTCATAACGACGTAGAGCATGAAGCCCTCGAAAGCGACCAGATTGTGGTGTTTTTTCATCAGGATATTGTACGGTAACCTTGCGTGTAAACAAGTGTTTTCCTGTTACTTTTAAGCCTTTTAAAAGCTCCCAAAGTAAAAAAGTACTTACATAGCGTTTTATCGCTTTAAACATTTTGACTCCTTACCACCATGGTCCTAGGCCAAGCTTGACCATCAATGCAACGACAATTACCCAGACAAGTGTTAATGGAATAAATACTTTCCAGCCCAGACGCATCAACTGATCATAGCGATACCTTGGGAATGTCGCCCGGATCCATAAAAATATAAACATAAAAACAGCCGTTTTTAGAAATAGCCAAATCATTCCCGGCACAAAACTAAAAAACTGATCTAAACCTGGAATACTTTGAAAAGGTGACATCCAACCACCTAAGAAAAATACTGCTGTCAAGAGACTAATTAAGATCATATTGGCATATTCAGCCAAAAAGAATAATGCAAAGCGCGCACCGGAATATTCAACATGGTGCCCGGCAATAATTTCTGATTCGCCTTCTACCACATCAAATGGTGCACGGTTTGTCTCGGCGACACCTGAGATAAAATAAATAATGAACAAAGGGAATAAAGGGATAAAATACCAATGCCAAATACCACCTTGTTGTGTCTCAACAATAGTCGATAGATTCAATGAACCTGCCGCAATTAAAACACCAACAATAGCAAACCCCATTGCCAGCTCATAAGACACAACCTGTGCAGCTGCTCTTAATGCGCCAAACATTGCATATTTTGAATTAGAAGCCCAGCCTGCAATCACAACACCATAAACGGCAATCGAAGTCATTGCTAAAACATACAACAAGCCTGCATTAATATCAGCCAGCACGATTCCTTTACCAAATGGCACCACAGCCCAGGCTGTATAGGCAGGCGCAAAAGCAAGCATCGGTGCAATGAAAAATAAATAGCGGTTTGACTTGGTTGGGATAATGATTTCCTTTAACAGCAATTTGGCTGCATCAACGATCGGTTGCAATAGACCAAATGACCCAACACGGTTTGGTCCGATACGATCTTGCATATAGCCAATAACCTTTCGCTCGGCAAAAGTATAATAGGCAACGACTAGGATAAGCGGAATAATAATCAACAAGATTTTTAAAACAATCCAAATAATATCTATAATCATTGTTCTGTTACCTCTGCTTTAACCGGCTTAATTTTAACACTCGTATCACTATCAATACAAGCTGGCATAAGCTGAAATGGTACTGCAATTGTATTTTGCGCAATATCTTTATCAATTGAAAATGATAAAATATAATCTTCACCGTCAATATGAAAACCAATAAACTCAGCCTCCTCCAAAGCATATGCGCTGGCAATACTTTGAGAAACACGAACACAATCATACCATTTGGCATCTTTTGTCTGCTGTAAAGCGCTGCTTCTACGCAACAAAGCATCCGTTTTATACATCGATATAATCGGCATCAGGCCTGGTTTATCTGTAATAGCAGGCAAAGACGAGGATAATAAACCCTCAACATCAACATGGTTCTCTTGTTTTTCAATTGCATGCCACTGTTTGAAAACTTCATCAACGCTTTGATACTCATAACCTTCAATTGATAATAAATTTCCTAATACACGCAAAATTTTCCATAGTGGCTTGCTGTCGCCTACTGCTGAAATCACCGCTTTAAAATGCTGGATTTCACCACTGATATTAACAAATGACCCTTCATCTTCAAAATGTGTTGCAATCGGCAACATAATATCTGCATATTCACGCATCGCTTCATTGTCAAATGCTGAAAATGCAACAACAATGTCAATCTTGCCTAATGCTTTTGTCACCTTTTCACCCCAGATCGCATCAAGCTCTGGCTCAACGCCTGCCAAAAGCAAAAGCTTGGTATCTGTTTGTCCAGAAAAAACCTCTTTAGCGCTTTTACCTACTTCTTGAGCAGTATTTAGCTGTGGCGTATATTCAGGTGTCATACCAGAAAGCAAAGCACCTTTACTGTTAGCCCCAAAGCTTAAAGTGCCACCTTTTGCTCCCAGTAAATCCTTGATAACAGCAATAAGCGCATAAATCTGCGCGAAGTCTTTATTTAAAACGGCATCAAAACCTGCAATAACAACAGGCGCTTTCGCCTCGATCAATTTTGCAGCGATTTCCTCAATCGCTGGTGCTATATCAACATCAGCTAAAAATTGTTTTAAAATATCTTTTGATACGGGTGCTTTGGAAACTCGCTGAGAGACCGCTTTTACAAGGCTAGATAATGCATAAACAAGCTCACTTGTTTCTACCAGTACGTTTTCAACTGGATAATTGAAATCATAATACTGGCTATTAATTGCTATAACTTGTGCATTGTTTTTTACCGCCTTTCTTACACGGTGGTTTATTAATGGTATTTCTTTTCTAAGATAACTGCCAAGCAATAAAATGGCATCTGCTTGTTCAATATCAGTCAATGAACAATCAAGGCCTGTAGATGAATATACACCTTTTTCCAGCCCACCTTGCTTAAGGCGAGTATCGATATTGTTTGTGCCAATATCGCGCATTAACTTTTGTAACAGAAAAAGTGCCTCAGTTGGCAAAGACTCCGATGCAATGCTGGAGATTGCCTGTACACCATCTTGCTGTTTTGTCTGCTCAATAGCAACCTTAATAAAATCAAGCGCTTCTTCCCACGAAACCGTCTGCCAGGTGCCATTTTTTTTAATCATAGGGGATTGCAAGCGATCTTGGCTATGCACACCAAGATAGCTAAAGCGATCTTTATCTGCAATCCAGGTTTCATTGATCGCCTCATTATCTTTTGGCACCAGACGCATTAACTGGTTGCGTCTGACATGTGCATACACATTAGCGCCAACCGCATCAGCGCAGGAAATAGTTGGGTATTGCTGAAGCTCCCAGGCACGTGCTTTAAACCTGAAAGGTTTTGATGTCAATGCACCCACCGGGCACAAATCAATGATGTTTCCTGACAGCTCAGAGTCAACCGTGTTTTTCACATAAGTACTGATATAGACATGATCTCCTCGCCCCATCGCACCAAGTTCTTTGTCACCGGCAATCTCTTCACCAAAACGTACACAACGTGTACATTGAATACAACGCGTCATATCTGTTGCAACCAGTGGTCCTAAACTTGGATCATCAAAGGCACGCTTTGTTTCACTATACTTTGACACATCATTGCCATAACCCATGGAAATATCCTGTAGCTCACATTCACCGCCTTGATCGCAAATAGGGCAATCTAAAGGATGGTTAATCAACAAAAACTCCATCACTTTTTTCTGATAGGACAATGTTTTTGGTGATTTAGTGAAGACTTTCATCCCGTCCATAACAGGCGTTGCGCATGCAGGTGATGGCTTTCTTGCTTTTTCAATTTCAACCAGACACATCCGACAATTTGCCGCAACAGAAAGCTTTTTATGATAACAAAAACGAGGAATATAAATACCATGCCTATCTGCCACCTGGATAACCATTTCACCAGGATTTGCATAATAAGGCTGCCCATCGATTTCTATCGTAATTTTTGGCGCTTGTTGTTCTGACACAGGCCTCACCCTTAAATGTTACTCTTTTTCTACCATATGATAGTTGATGACTAAACTCACCAACTATCAAGCAGCACACATGCTGCGTTTATTTGTTATCATATACTCAAATTCATGTCTGAATTTTTTAATATAGCTTTGCACAGGCCAAGCAGCAGCATCGCCTAAGCCACAGATAGTATTGCCTTCAATATTATAAGCAACACGCTCCAGATTTTCTAAATCTTCAATCTTGCCTTGACCATGTAAAATTCTCTCAAGCGCTCTGGCCATCCAGCCAGTTCCCTCACGACAAGGTGTACATTGCCCGCAAGACTCCTCATAATAAAACTCAGCAAGACGTGCTAATATCTCAACCATGCAAGTGCCTTCAGAGATCACAACAACAGCACCTGATCCAAGCATAGAGCCTGCATCAGCAATGGATTCATAGTCCATTGTAACCTTAAGCATCTCATCACCTGTTAAAATCTTACAGGAACTACCACCTGGAATGACTGCTTTAATTTTTTTATTATCTTTCACGCCACCGGCAAGTGATAAAAGCTCAGTAAAAGGCAAACCAAGCCCAACCTCAAAAACGCCGGGCTTATTGACATGACCTGAAACACAAAACAGTTTGGTTCCACCACTTTTTTCAGTACCAAGTTTCTGAAACCACTGCCCACCTTTTTCTAAAATAACAGGGGCAGATGCGTATGTTTCTGTATTATTGATATTTGTGGGACAGCCATAAAGCCCTTTATTTGCAGGGAAAGGCGGCTTAAACCTTGGCTGGCCCTTTTTACCTTCCAATGAATCTAATAACGCTGTTTCTTCACCACAAATATAAGCACCTGCACCAATAGAGCAATAAAGCTCGAAGTCAATACCTGAATTACGGATATTTTTGCCCAAAATCCCCATGGCGCGTGCCTCTTCTAATGCTGCTTCAAAACGCGCAATCGGCTCATAAAATTCACCACGAATATAATTATAACCAACTGTTGAACCTGTTACATACCCGGCAATAGCCATACCTTCAATAAGCTGATGGGGGTTATTTCGTAGAATTTCTCGATCCTTACAGGTACCCGGTTCACCTTCGTCAGAATTACAGACAACATATTTCTGCCCAGGGGCATTACGCGGCATAAAGCTCCACTTCAATCCAGTTGGAAATCCAGCGCCACCACGGCCACGAAGGCCTGATACCTTAAGTTGCTCAATAATTTCTTCTGGCGGAATTTTTTCTTCCAGAATTTTTTTCCAATAAGAATAACCGCCAACTGATTCATAACTTTTCAAAGACCATGGTCTTTCAAGATGGAGTGTACGAAAACAAACTTCATTTGCCATAATTTACTCCAGGTTATCCAACAGTTGATCTACTTTTTCAAAGTCCAGGTTCTCATAAAAGACTTTATCGACTTCTAGCATCGGTGCACCGCAACAGGCACCCTGGCACTCAACAGTCCTAAGCGTTACACGCCCATCAGCCGTTGTTTGCCCTGCTTTAATGCCTAGTTTATTTTCAATATAACGGACAATTTCTTTCGCCCCATTTAACATACAAGATACATTCGTGCAAACATTTAACTTATGGCGCCCAACAGGCTCCAAATCATACATGCTATAAAAAGTCGCAACTTCATATACAGAAGCGTTATCCACACCTAAATATCTAGCCAGATTATCCATTAACTGTACAGTTAAATATCCACCATTATGATCCTGAAGAACATGCAGGCCAGGCAAGATTACCGATTTTTTCTGATTTTGTGGATAGCGCACTTCCCAAGCCTTTAACGCATTGATGATTTCTTGTGAAAACAGCTGTTTTTGTTCCGACATTCTTCTTATACCTACTTTATCGATCAACATCACCAAACACAATGTCTTGCGTGGCAATAATAGCTGGCACATCTGCAAGCATGTGCCCACTTAGCATTTCATTCATTGCACTTAAATGCGTAAAGCCAGGTGCACGAATTTTAACACGGTAAGGCTTATTTGCCCCATCAGAAACCAAATAAATACCAAACTCGCCCTTTGGATGCTCAGTGCCAACATACACCTCGCCTTTAGGAACACAATAACCTTCTGAAAAGAGCTTAAAGTGTTGAATCAATGCTTCCATATCATTTTTCATCTCATCACGCTTTGGTGGAACTACTTTTGGATCATCCGCCATTACAGGTCCTTCATTTTCCCGAAGCCATTTGACACATTGGCGAATAATTTTATTTGACTCACGCATCTCGGCCATGCGAACAAGATAGCGATCATAGCAATCGCCTTCTTTACCAATTGGAATTTCAAAATCAAGCTCATCATAAACTTCATAAGGTTGCTTTTTGCGAAGATCCCAGGCAATCCCGGAAGCACGAAGCATTGGGCCACCAAAACCTAGTGCCTTAGCACGCTCAGAACTCACCTTGCCAATGCTTACTGTTCGTTGTTTCCAGATACGGTTATTGGTTAAAAGGCTTTCATACTCATCAACAATACCAGGGAAACGCTCAGTAAAATCCCAAATAAAATCCAACAATGAACCTTGTCTGGCTTTGTTTAATGCTTTTGTTTTCTTCTTTGAGCGAAAACGTGATGCTTCATATTTTGGCATCTGCAAAGGCAGATCACGCGCAACGCCACCTGGACGAAAATAAGTTGCGTGCATTCTGGCACCTGAAACCGCTTCATAGCAATCAAACAAGTCTTCACGCTCTCTAAATGCATAGAGAAACATGGTCATTGCACCTAAATCCAGACTATTGGCTGCTGTCCATAATAAATGATTTAAAATGCGCGTAATCTCAGCAAACATTACGCGAATATACTGCGCACGTCTTGGTACTTTAATACCTAATAATTTCTCAATGGCCAATACATACGAGTGCTCATTACACATCATTGAAACATAATCCAAACGGTCCATATAGCCAATACTTTGATTATATGGCTTTGACTCTGCCAGTTTTTCTGTCCCACGGTGTAATAAGCCAATGTGTGGATCTGCTCTTACGACAAGCTCACCATCAAGCTCTAGCACCAAACGAAGAACCCCGTGTGCGGCTGGATGTACTGGACCAAAATTCATGGTATAGTTTTTAAATTCTGCCATTGTAAAACCCGTGTTTACTCTTCATTTAAATAACGGTTATCATGACGAATCACTTTTGGTGTATTTACCCTTGGGTCAATCTCAACAGGCTCATATACCACACGTTTTTGCGCTTCATCATAACGCATCTCTACATAACCACTTTGTGGAAAATCCTTTCTAAATGGATGCCCGACAAAGCCATAATCAGTCAGAATTCTGCGCAGATCAGGGTGCCCGACAAACATCACGCCAAACATATCAAAAACTTCACGTTCATGCCAATTGGCAACCGGCCAGACATTTGTTGAAGTTTGTATCATCAAATCAGACTCAGCTAAAAAAGCTTTAATTCGTATGCGAACATTTAACGATAGACTTAACAGGTGATAGACAACGGCAAAGCGTTTTTTCGCAACATTTGGTTCTTTATGCAAAAGCTGACCTTTTACCACTGCCCGTGAAAAACCCGTGCTTGTTGCACTTTGTGTCTTCCACTCATCTTGACCGTACGTCAAATAGTCAACACCAGAAATATCAATTAATTGTTCAAACTTATACACATCTCTTAAGCGCGTTAAGACATCAATAATATCAGCCTTATCAACTTCTGCTGTAAATTCACCATACTGGCTGCAAACAGAAACAAATTTCTCACCAAAATCTGCAACCAAATCGTCAACAAACGCTTTTGTTAGTGCCATGACTTTATTTCCTTGCGATTGTATTGGTTCGTTTTATTTTATTCTGTAGCTGAATAATACCATAAATAAGTGCTTCAGCTGTAGGTGGACAGCCAGGAACATAGATATCCACTGGCATAATTCGATCACAACCTCTAACAACAGAGTAAGAATAATGATAATACCCGCCTCCATTTGCACAGGATCCCATTGAAATCACCCATTTGGGGTTTGGCATCTGATCATATACTTTACGCATTGCTGGCGCCATTTTATTGCAAAGCGTTCCAGCAACAATCAATACATCAGACTGTCTTGGCGAAGGTCGAAAAACAACACCAAATCGATCCAGGTCATACCTTGATGCGCCTGCGTGCATCATCTCAACAGCACAACAGGCCAAACCAAAGGTTACAGGCCACAAAGACCCCGTTCTCACCCAATTAACAAGCGCATCAGCACTGGCAGTAACAAAGCCTTTATCAGACTTTATATTCTCTTCTACTCCCATTCTAATGCTCCTTTTTTCCACTCATAAATAAAGCCAACAAGAAGAATAAATAAAAAAATCATCATCGCAATAAATGCCGCCCAGGAAATGCCACCACTTCCAGCAGTATCACGCACAAGCACACCCCATGGCAACATAAAAGCCACCTCAAGATCAAAAACTAAAAATAAGATGGCAACCAAATAAAAACGCACATCAAACTTAATTCGTGCGTCCTCAAATGTGTCAAACCCACATTCAAATGGCGCATTCTTTTCAGGTGTTGGCGCTTTAGCACCAACAATAATTGACAAAATCTTACCACCCACTGCCATCGCAATGGCAATGGCAACTGCTACAATTAAAAACACCAGAATTGGTAAAAACTCATGGTATACACTGTAGTATTGATACATGCTTTATTTCCTTTCGTTTTTGGTGCCAAAGGCGGGACTCGAACCCGCACAACCAATGGTTACCACCCCCTCAAGATGGCGTGTCTACCAATTCCACCACTTTGGCAATAAAAGCACTACATCACATCTATCGTAATGTACTAAAAATCATGCTTCAACTGGCTTTTTAGGCATCGCCTTATCATCACCACTTTGGGCATCAGACTTACTATGATCAGTTTTCAGCAATGCTTTGCTATCTAGTGATGCTGGTTCAACACTCTTTTGCTGTGCTGGTTGCGCTTTTGCTTCATCAATTAACTGTTGCTGTTGCGCTTGTTGTTTCTGGAAGTCTACTTGAGAGACGCCCGAATTAGCTTGCGCCGACGCATCAGTATTTAAGTGTTTACCAATATAGCTCAAACTAATGCTTGTTACAAAAAAAACTGCCACCAAAAAAGCAGTAAACTTAAATAAAAATGGTGCCGCACCTCGACTGCCAAAAACAGTCTGTGATGACCCTGAACCAAAAGAAGCGCCCATACTGGCGCCTTTACCCTGTTGCAACAAAATTACTGCAACAATAAGTACTGCCACAACAATGTGAATTGTGATTACTAACGTAAACATGTTTTTCGTTTTGCCTGATTTATAATTTCACCAAAATCCTTCCCACTTAAGGAAGCACCACCAATCAATCCGCCATCGACATCATCAAGCGCCAGAATTTCAGCCGCATTCGATGGTTTCAGGCTGCCACCATATACAATTCTTACATTTTTAGCAAGATTTTCGTTAAATTTTGTGATGGTCTGGCGAATAAATGCATGCACGTCCTGTATCTGATTTGCTGTAGCTGCAAGCCCTGTTCCAATCGCCCAGACAGGCTCATAAGCAATAACAATATTGGCTAATGCCTTAAGCGATAAATAGCTAAAAAGCACACGAATTTGCTCAAATAAAATCTTTTCCAATTCACCTGATAAACGTTGATCCAGGCTCTCACCGATACAAACAACTGCCGTCATACCTGCATCTGTGATTTTTTTTGCCTTTAGTGCAACTTCAACGTTGGTCTCAGCGTATAAAGCACGGCGCTCTGAATGTCCGGCCAAGACATACTGACAATCAAAGTCTTTAAGCATTGAAGTACTTATTTCTCCAGTATAGGCACCATCATCATGGTGACTTACGTTTTGCGCCCCAAGGCAAACCCCTTTAAGATTCGTCCGTGCATAAAACAAATAAGGACTTGGCACACATACTGCCATATCAACATGTGCTGATGTGTCCGCGATGCCATTTAGCGCTTCGCATAATGTTTTTATTGTTAACAGGGAACCATTCATCTTCCAGTTTCCCATAATTATTTGCTTTCTCACTACCGCACTCCTTCATGCATTAGGTAATTTCTTCTGGACGCAGTCCACCAAGTACTCAGTCCACTTTTTCGCCAATGCGCTATCAATCGCTTCAACCATCACTCTTAACACAGGTTCAGTTCCAGAAGGCCGTAGCACAACACGCCCATTCTCAGCCAAGTGTTTTTCAGCGAAGCTTACATCTTCAATCAAAAGGCTCATATCATTGGCATCAATTCTGCGATGCAAAGGCACATTAACCATCATCTGCGGCATTTTCTTAATTGTCAACAGGGAAGACAAGGGCTTTGCGGTTTTTGTCAACACAGCTAAAACCTGCAAAGCCGCCAGCAAACCATCACCTGTTGTATTATAATTTAAATTAATAATATGCCCTGAGGCTTCACCACCTAATTGCCAGCTTTGCTCCTGTAATAGTGACATCACATAGCGATCACCAACTTTTGCACGCTTAAAACCAACTCGTTTCTCATCCAGTGCCTGCTCAATCGCAAGATTTGTCATCACGGTGCCAACAACACCACCAATCTCCCCAGTGATATCTTCATGTTGCGACAAAAGATATAAAATGTCATCGCCATCAACACTGCAACCGCTTTCATCAACAAGCATCAGGCGATCACCATCACCATCAAAGGCAACGCCCAGCTGTGCACTGTGATTAATCACGGCTTCTTTTAGATATTCAAGATGTACCGCGCCGCAATCTTTATTAATATTCACGCCATCAGGTTTTGATGCAATTTCAATATACTTCAGACCAAGTTGATCAAATACAGCTTTGGCGACACGAAAAGTTGCACCATTCGCACAATCAAGCACAATTTTCCGATCAGCATAATCAATTCTATTTTTAAACAACGAAATACAATGTTCAATGTAAGGTGAAATTTGATTAATCTGACTACTAATTTTACCATAATCACCCTGTGGATGATAATAAAAGCCTTGGTCAATATATTGCTCAATCTCGCTTTCCAGCGAATCTGAAAGCTTCTGTCCCTTATCAGAAAACAGCTTTATCCCATTATCATAATATGGGTTATGAGAGGCGCTTAACACAACACCGGCCTGTGCTTTAAGCTTTGTTACCATAAAAGCAACCACAGGGGTTGGCACTACACCTAAATTTATCACACTCACCCCTGCAGCTGTTATCCCTGCTGTAAAAGCAGATTTCAGCATATCACTGGAATTACGCGTATCTTGCCCGATGACAACTGACTGCGCACCTTGCACTTTTTTAATCAAAACCTGCCCAACAGCATTACCAAGCTTTAAAGCAAACTCAACGGTAATAGGAAATTCGCCCACTTTGCCACGAACGCCATCGGTTCCAAAATATTTTCGAGCCATCTATTTATTGTTCTTAAATCAAAGACTTGCAAGCATGATAAAAGTTATATGGACAGAATACAATACCATTCAACCTAAAAGCATGTATCAAGGATAAATACCAAACCCGCCCCTTTACTGCCAAGTATACTCGCCAGAAAATAGCTTAAACCATAAATGTCACAAAAATAAAAGATTTTGCTTTTATTCTTATTTGGCTTTATTACAATAAGCACACACGAAGTCTCAACAGAAAACACATATGTATCAACGTATTATAAAAATATTACTGGCCTTTATATTTATTATCCCTTTATATGGTTTTGCCGCCACAAAAGACCCGCTAATATTTAGCATTCTGATCACACGCCACGGAGATCGTGCACCTTTTGCACAAATTAAAAACCATGCTTATCAATGGGGCACAGATTTAGAGGAGCTCACACCCTTAGGTATGCACCAGGCCTACCTTGTCGGCCAAAAATTAAAGAAATTTTACATGAAGGATCACACATTACTGCAGACACACTATCAATCCAATAGCATTTATGCAATATCCAGCGATACCAACCGAACCATTATGACGGCTGAAAGCCTGCTTCAGGGCTTATACCCGCCAGGCACAGGTCCAAGTGTGAATGAAAAACCTGCCTTAGCGAAAAAAGTCCAGGTTATCCCAATTCGCACACTTTCACAAAACTCAACACTGCTAATGCCACCATATCCACAATATTTAAAGCTATTGCAAACTGACGTTTACCCAACAGCAAAATGGCAAGAAATACAAAAATCATACCAGCAAGATTTCAAAACATGGCATAACATTTTAGGCAACCCTGTGAACAATTTGCAAGATGTCATGACAATAGGAGACGTACTCAATGTTGCCAAAGCGCACCAAAAGCCCTTACCAAAAGGTTTAACGCAAAACCAGGCACAAACCATTATTCGCTTACGGGATAAGGCTTTAGCCATGCAGTTTCAATCTCAAAAGTTCAGCTACATTATTGCACATAAGTTATTAAATCAGATAAATGAGAATATCCAAAAAGTCAAAACGCATGATCAGCGCTATAAGCTTATCTACTATTCTGGTCACGATTTGACACTTCTTGCGATTATGGGTGCACTTAATCTTCCATTAAAGCAGGCACCTGATTATGCAAGCTTTATACAATTTCCCGACTTTGACACTTTTGAATGTGAAAGCCTTATTTTATAAGGATTCCTTCAAAACCCAGGGCACTACATTGAGTTATCCCCAATACCATAAGGTCTGCTTGCTAAAGACAATCTCATCGT
>NZ_QLIT01000084.1 GCF_003574485.1 Facilibium subflavum | reverse complement strand
GAGTATACTTAAGCATAGAAAAACAGAAAAGAAATATGGCATTCCATCAGCTACTGGTGCGCATGCAGCTAAGATTTATCAAACGATGGGACTGTCTTTAGCAAGCACACCTTTTGTTATTGTGGATAACTCAATGTAGTGCCCTGGGTTTTGAAGGAATCCTTATAAAATAAGGCTTTCACATTCAAAAGTGTCAAAGTCGGGAAAACTACTCCAATGATAAATCCGCTAGTACTGCATTGGTTTGCTGTTGCCGATATGCTTTAATCGCCTTTTTATATTCAGGATGATGATTACCAAGCAGACTTGCGGCAAAAAGGGCTGCATTTATTGCACCTGATCGCCCAATGGCAAAAGTCGCCACTGGCACACCTGCTGGCATCTGTACGATAGACAAGAGTGAGTCCTGCCCTGATAATGCTTTTGACTGTATTGGCACACCTAATACCGGAATTTCGGTTTTCGCTGCCAGCATTCCTGGCAAGTGTGCCGCACCACCGGCACCGGCAATAATTGCCTCTAAGCCTTTTGCTGCTGCTTTTTCTGCATATTCAAATAATAAATCAGGTGTTCGATGTGCTGATACCACCTGCACTTCATAGGGAATGTTTAATGCTTTTAACGTTTGTGTTGTATGCTGCATCGTTGGCCAATCAGATTTTGAGCCCATCACCACACCAATTAATGCTGTCATCGTTTTACCTCTTTTTCTAACAATCTCAATATCTGCGCACAAACCCACTCATAGACAAACTCAAAGGTTTGCTCACCCTTGGTGCTACAGTTTATATCGCATTGCTGTTCAATTTTATGATCAGTTTTTATATTGATAAGCTTTATTGTCAAAAAAAGCTTATCAGCAACCGCCGTACTATTCTGCCAAAAATTATCCAAGCCTTCCGTAGCGATTTCAACATCAAAAGACGGCTCACGCAAAGATGTCTGCATGTGTGCTAATTTTGCGTGAATATAGCCTTTTGTAATGTCTTTTTGCACCTTTAAGCGCACGATTGAAGAGCGGATATAATGTTGTAATGTTTGGCTGGCAACCTCTTTACTACGCGTTGCAATAAAATCAGCAATCGCTGTGTCAATCTCATCCACTAATGGTTGAATCTTCTCTTTTGCACTGAAAGTGTGTAATTTAATCTCTAAATAAGGATAAGCTGCTCGATAACCCAGGGTTTCATTATATTTATCTGCCAATGGTTTAATCTTTTGGGCAATATGCGCTTCTGAGGCACCTAACAACTGCCAATGATAACTATGCCTTAACGTGCGCTGATAAAGCATAAGCCTTTGTTTTACATCCTTTTCATACATGGCCATACACTCATTTGGTGGCCCTGGTAACATAAATAAATGTTTATCTTTAATACGAAGATAACAGCCATCAGCCGTGCCTAATGTGTTTGGCAAAACCAAAGCGCCTTGTGGGAAAAATGCCTGTTTCTTATTATTCTCTGGCACCTGTTGAAAACGCTTAGAGATCCTGTCATAAATACGCTGCCATGATGCTTCATTAAACACTAATGGTTTATCAGCAACCAAAGCAATCGCCTCAGCCGTTTTATCATCCTCTGTTGGCCCTAAACCACCTACTGTTATAACAACATCATGCTGTTGTAGTAAAAATGTTAATGCAGCAACAATATTATCCAGCTCATCAAAGCTTGTTACATGCATGCCTGTCTGAAGCCCAAGGCCATAGATTTCTCTGGCAAGGTGCGGGGTATTACTGTTGATGATATCCCCTGTGGTAATCTCATCGCCTGTTGCAAGAAATCCAACTGACAATGGCGTTTGGTCATTATTATTAAGTGGTTTAAGCGCGTCAACAAAAACACTGTCAGCACCCATTTCAATCAACTCATCTGCTTGTTTTTGTGTCATGATATCACTCCCATAGACAAGAATTCTCGAAAAATACTGTTTTAAAAATGCAACACGCTCTGGATTGAGAATATCGTTATTTATACCAAGCGCATAACAGTTTAATTGAGCATAGTGTTTTTTTTGTTGTGATAAAGAGCGCTTTTTATATGCATCAAAGTCCTTAATCTCTAATAGCATTGCTTGCGCGATTGGTAAATGATGTTTCGCTACTTCTTGTAAAACCGTCATAGAAAAACTAGAAAGCAAGAGCCTTGGAAAAAGCGCAGGATAGTCTTTTAATAAAGTGACTAGTGCCTTGGCAAGTTTTATTTCATAAGCCTTATCACAAAAAGCCTTTGCTTTAATCTCAAGGTTACTATAAAGCCAAGGTGTACTTTGCATCCAGTCAAGATAACGCTTAAGCGTTGGAATAGAATATTTTTTTTGTGCGACAGGCTGACTATCTAATACAGACATCTGATTAATTTCAGACCAGTTAAGATCTGTTAAATCAACATCAACATTGCTTAAGCGTTTTGCATTATTATCATGGAAAATAAACAACACACCATCACGGCTTAATTGTACATCAAGCTCAATCCAGGTATAACCAAGCTTTACGGCTTCTTGAAAGGCTGCCATTGTATTTTCTGGATAACATTTATTCGCGCCTCGATGCGCAATGTATCTATCAAGCTTCATTGCTATTCAATCTCAGATTGTTCAATAATGCTTTGTGGTAAGTCTTTTTTCATCTGTACACCCAGTGCTTTTAGCTGGCTTGCCTGCGCAATCAGGTTTCCACGGCCTTTGGTTAGTTTGTTTAGACTATTATCATATAAATCCTGTGTTTTGTGGATATGCTTTCCAAGGTTTTCAATATCCTCTATAAATCCACGAAACTTATCAAGCATCTTGCCAGCACGATCTGAAATCTCTTCAGCATTTTTATTAATCTGTTCATATTTCCATGTATTTCGAATCGTACCCAAGGTTGCCAAAAGTGTTGTTGGTGTGACGATAATAATACGCTTTTTAAATGCTTCTTGAAACAGCCTGTCATCGTGTTGGAACGCCAAGACAAAAGCTGCTTCAATTGGAATAAACATAAGCACAAAGTCAAGTGAATTAATACCTGATAAGTTTTCATAGCCTTTTTCTGATAGTAAACTTACATGCTGACGCACCGCTTCAATATGCTTTTTCAAACATTGCTGCTTTTGCATTTCACCATCAGCTTTTGTATAAGCATCATAGCTTACCAATGATACTTTAGCATCAACAATAACATCTTTACCATCAGGCAAATGCACAATCACATCCGGGCGGAATGTCTTTTGCTCATCATTTTTAAAAGACAATTGTGTATCATACTCATACCCCTTACGAAGTCCAGAGGTCTCTAATACACGCTCTAATACGACCTCACCCCAGTCACCTTGCAACTTTTTATCACCCTTTAATGCTTTGGTAAGATTCTGCGCCTCTTGATTCATCACCTGATTCAGCTCAAAAAGTTTATTAACTTCTTGCTTTAAAGAAGCACGCTCTTTTGCCTCATGAATATAGACATCATCAACTTTCTTCTTAAACTCGCTCATCTGCTGCTTAAACGGCTGCAAGACTTCTGAGAGGTTTACTTTATTTTGATTTGTAAATTTCTCGCCTTTTTCTTCAAAGATACGATTGGCCAGATTCTCAAACTGCACGCTTAAGCTCTGCTTTGCTTCTTCTAACAAAGCAAGTTTTTCTTTCGCACTTTTTTCATATTCACCTATATACTTTTTAAGCTCGGCAATTTCAACCTGCTGATTGGCATTTTTTTGTTGCAGTTGCTGTCTTTGTGCTTCAGCATTTGATTGATAGGACTCAAATCTCTCTTTTAGTGCATTTTGATCACTTACCAATCGTTCATTATCCTTTTCTAACGATTTAATATATTGCTGCTGTGTCGCATTGTCACTGTTAAGCTTTTGTGATTCTTTGTTATAAATCTCCAGTTTTTGCTTATCGAGGCTAATCTCCTGAGAAAGGCTTTCAACCTGGGCACATGTGTTTTTATGCTCTGTTTTTAATACCAAATAATCATCACTTTGTTGATGAAATTGCGCATTAAGTGCTTGATAATCTGTATTAAGCTTTGCGCAATGCGCTTGACTATCAGCTAGCTGCTGCGCTAACGCCTTATTGTGTATTGTTAATCTTGCAAGCTTACCTTTCAAGGTAAAAAAGCCCAAGAAAAAGCCCACAACACCAACGATCACAAGGTAAATAAAAATCATTGTCACTTCCCTATAAAAATATTCGTATCAAAAATGATATCTTGCGGCCTATACCTTATGCGCTTTGTTTTGCATTTTGCAGCATTGGGAAACCCAAGGCTCCACGCGTTTGATAATAAACCTGCGCCACACCACGAGATAACGCTCGCACTCTTAAGATATAACGCTGTCTTTCTGTTACTGATATTGCATGACGTGCGTCCAGTAAATTAAAGACATGTGAGGCTTTAAGCATCATTTCATAAGCAGGAAGTGCCAGATTTTTTTCTAAAAGCCTTACACTTTCCTTTTCTAAAAAATCAAACTCTTTCAGTAAATGTGGGACATCTGCCTCTTCAAAGTTAAAGTGCGACATCTCCACTTCATTCTGGTGAAAGACATCACGATAGTATACAGGTCCTGTGGCACTATTTGCCCATAAAAGATCATACATACTGTCAACATTTTGCAAATACATTGCCAAGCGTTCTAACCCATAAGTAATCTCACCTGTAACAGGCTTACACTCTAAGCCACCGACTTGTTGAAAATAAGTAAATTGTGTAATCTCCATTCCATTGGCCCATACTTCCCAGCCAAGCCCCCAGGCGCCAAGTGTTGGCGACTCCCAATTATCTTCAACAAAACGAATATCATACTCTAAAGGATCGATCCCCAAGGCTTTCAATGAGCCTAAATAAAGTTCCTGAAATTCTTTTGGTGAAGGCTTCATCACTACCTGAAACTGGTAATAGTGCTGGCCTCGGTTAGGGTTTTCGCCATACCGGCCATCTGTTGGTCTTCTTGAAGGTTGTACATAGGCTGCATTCCAGTGCTCAGGACCAATCGCACGCAAAAAAGTTGCCGGGTGAAAAGTACCAGCACCAACCTCCATATCCAGAGGTTGAACAATCACACAACCTTTGTCTGACCAGTATTGCTGCAACTTTAAAATAATCTCTTGGAAGCTTATCATCAATCATCCTAACGTTTTACTACTTTACTCCTTGGCAAGTATACCAAAAACAAAGCACCAGCAATACGTCCAATACTAAAAACGAATAAAAAATTTAGCCGTAAACACAACCCCGATATATGAAAGCTCAGCACCAAAATTTTTATAGGCAAAATCCATATAAAGCTCGGGGATTGGCAAAACCGGTGAATATTTAGCAAATTCAGACATGCGTTCATCATAGCCTGTAATAAGTCCTAAACGATAGCCAATATTCATCTGCATATTCTGAGATAGTTGATCAGTATAAACATTGCGTTGAATTCCGAAAACAAAGGCTCTATCACTAAAAGAATTTAACAGGGTTCCCACAAAGATGCTTTTATAAAGCCCGCCAATTAAATTATTAGACCATCGATCATCTTGCCTGCTTTGTGGGTTAAAATGCCAGGTAAACATACCAAGATATACCGCATTATCCGGTTGTGTGCCTTTAAGAAACTGCCAGAAATCTTTATAGTTCACTCCCAGTATCTGATCATCTTGCGATTTTGTGCTTTCACCATTTTTTTCTAGTGAAGTATTATCATTTTGGTTTACACTGTTGTCACTTGCAATCACCCATTGTGGAGAAACAAGTATGAATAGCAAAGCATATAAATAAAATCTTTTCATTACTTTTTACTTTATATTGTATGATACTAACTCTTAAAAAGTGCCCAATGGTCGCAAAAATTTTGATAAAAAACAACTATTTTGGTAACCTTTATTTTGATACAACAGGAAGTGACACCGTTGTGCTCAAGCTGTTAGATTGACTCAAGCTTGCATAAATTTTGGCAGAATTATAAACATGTATAAACCACAGGAGGTGCTTACCATGCGTGATAATAAACAATCTACAAATAAAAACGCAACGCTTTACCGAATGGTTACAAGTAAACATATTTGCCCCTATGGTATAAAATCTAAAGATCTTTTGAAAAGAAAAGGCTATGAAGTGGATGACAATCATCTAAAAACCAGGGAAGAAACCGATAAATTTAAAGAAGAACATAATGTAAAAACGACGCCACAAACTTTTATAGATGGTAAACGAATCGGTGGATATGATGATCTACTAATATTTTTTGGAGAAAATAAGCCTAAAAAAGAAAAATCATATACACCTGTTATAGCTGTTTTTGCTATCGCATTTTTATTAGCCTGTGCGACTAGTTATACATATAGATTAAGTTTGACATCTATAGTTAAACTATTTATGGGATTTAGTATATCTATTTTAGCCATGTTAAAACTTCAAGATATTGAAAGCTTTTTGAATCAATTCATCACTTATGATTTACTCGCCATGAGATGGCTGCGTTATGCATATATTTACCCCTTTGCAGAAGCGCTTGTTGGCATAGGGATAGTAGCAAGTATTTTGACTTCACTCATTGGTGTAATTGCAATCGTAATAGGTTTAATAGGAGCTGTCTCAGTCTATTATGCAGTATATATACAAAAACGTGAACTTAAATGTGCTTGTGTTGGTGGAAACAGTAAAGTGCCTCTTGGCTTTTTATCATTAACTGAAAATATAATGATGATAATTATGGGAATCTGGATGTTATTTATATAAATAAAACAAGCTTAGCGCTTGGCAAGAAACTGACGTTGAAAGAAACTTTCGACATCATCAACAAAATAATCAATTTCAGGGTGCGCAATAAATCGTGCATGCGCTGTATCATCAGCATTAACCAAGACTGTTTTCATGCCAAAGGCTTTAGCCGTAATAAGATTATGCGAAGAGTCCTCGAAAAATACTGCTTGCTGGGGATCAATTTTTAAATGCTCAAAGCAATATAAAAAGGCTTCTTCCTTGGGCTTGGGAATAAGCCCTGTACATTCCAAAGTAACCACATCTTCAAATATTGTATCTAATTTTAGTTTTTTCATCACACGGTGCGCATGAAAGCGCGAGCCATTAGTGAAAATAGATAAGTGCTTGCCTTGATTTTGTAAATAAGAAAGCTTTTCTAAAAGCGGATTATCCGGCTGCAAACGATCCAGAGGCAAATCATCGATTGCCGCAAGAAATTCATTTGCATCAATCCCATGATTTGCCATTAAACCATGCATCGTTGTTCCAAAACTATGATAATAATCTTCACGCAAAAAATCTGCTTCATGCCTTGAAATATCAAGCTTTTGTTGAATAAAATCAGACATATTCTCTAATTGCAAATCAAAAAAAGAACAACTTGATGGATAAAGTGTATTATCTAAGTCAAAAACATAGTGTTGAAAAGAAAAAGGCATTAGCGCACCTGATAGTTTATAATACCGACAATCATAACGTATTTCCCTTTATTTCCCAAGCCCGCATATCACTTTAATATCTCTATGCTATACAAGTTGGCTAATTGCCTGTGAAAACTTTTCCAAATAACGCTCAACAACTGTTTCAGAGCGCTGAAGCAGTACAATAAGCTCTTTTGCAAACCCTTCAATTAAAAGCTCAATTGATTTTGCATGTGGAATCCCTCGGCTTAAAAGATAGAACAAGGCTTGCTGATCTAACTGACCAATTGTCGCACCATGTGAACATATAACATCATCTGAATAAATCTCAAGCTCAGGCTTGGTATTGATTTCAGCTGTGTTTGTCAATTGAATATTTCGATTGTTCTGTAGCGCTTTAATACCATGAATACCTGGTGCAACATAGGCTTTGGCATTAAATGTTGCTTTTGCCTGAGCACCAACGATTCCTCTAAAATTCACATTACTGGTCGTATTTGAGGCTAAGTGATTGACATAGAAATGGTAATCTGTATGTGCATTATCAGACAAGGTATAGATCCCTTGTGCATCGAACAATGCTTGTTCACTATTGAGATTGACGATAAAGTCATAGCGTGTTAACGCACTGTTCGCTGACAACTGAAATGTTTTAAACTGCGCATTATTCTGTAGATCAATATTTACCGTATTGGTTAACAACACGCGCATCTGCGCTGGATCTGAGATCATATCATAAGTACATGAAGCATGTGCTTTTAACACATAATCAGTACATATATTTAATGCGGCATCTTTATCACTCAGGCTGATAAAACACTCATTAATCACACAACTTGAGGCTTTTGATAAGGTGATTTTATTGCGATAATTAATCACCTTATGATCACAGGCCTTTGTCTGCACATAATTTATTTGAATAGGTTTATCCAGTATGATATTTTCCTGAACCTTTATCTCTACGCCTGAAATGGCTAGCGCCTGATTCAACAGTATTGTCGTATGAAGCGGGCGTGTTTGGGCAATATCCAACAATGCGCTTTTCACCTCAACGCCATCTGGTGTCTTATCAAAAGCGATTTCACCATCCATAATAACAATATGATAAGCATCATGGGATAACGCTAATGTATCAAGATAATGATCAGCCTGGTTTTTTTCCGTTGTAAGCTTTACCATGTCGATATTATGCTTTTGATAAAGGCGTTGTAAATCTGTATATTTCCAATGCTCTTGTTTTCTCGTTGGCAGCCCTTGTGTGATAAAATCATCCCATAAGCTTTGACGCAATACCATCGCATCAGCAATATCATGGAAAACATCTTGTAGCGATTTTTCTAAATTTAGCATTTTAGACGCCCTTATTCATTAATCCAGGCATAGCCTTTTTCTTCTAATTCAAGCGCTAATGACTTATCACCTGATTTTACAATTTTCCCATCAAACAAAACGTGAACAAAATCTGGTTGAATGTAATTTAACAAGCGCTGATAGTGTGTGATCACAATAAATCCTCTTTGACTGCTGCGCATATGATTTGCTCCCTTTGATACGATTTGCAGCGCATCGATATCCAATCCTGAATCAGTTTCATCCAACACGCAAAGTGAAGGCGCCAGCATCATCATTTGCAGCATTTCATTGCGCTTTTTTTCACCGCCTGAGAAGCCTTCATTCACACCACGTTTCATGTATTTATTATCCATTTTTAAAATTTCCATATTCTCACGCAATTGCTTCATAAACTGCATCGCATCAAGCTCACTCTCACCCTTTGCTTTACGCACACTATTAACGGCAGTTTTCAAAAATTGCGTGTTACTGACCCCTGGAATTTCAACAGGATATTGGAAACCCAAAAAAACACCTAATGCTGCACGTTCAGATGCATCCAACGCCAAAAGATCTTTCCCATTAAACAAAACCTGACCTTGAGTAATACTATAGCCTTCTTTGCCAGCTAAAACATTACCCAACGTACTTTTTCCTGCACCATTTGGCCCCATAATTGCATGGATTTCACCGGATTTAACCGTCAAATCAATCCCTTTTAAAATCTTTTTACCTTCAACACTTACGTGTAAATTTTTAATTTCTAATAACATGTATCTTCACCGTTTTGATTAATTAACCAATCGCCCCTTCCAAACTGACTTCCATTAGCTTCTGCGCTTCTACTGCAAACTCAAGTGGTAGCTTCTTGAAAACATCTTTACAAAACCCATTGACAATCATCGCCACAGCATCCTCTTCAGACATCCCACGTTGACGACAATAAAAAAGCTGTTCATCAGAGATTTTTGAAGTTGTCGCTTCATGTTCTAATTGCGCCGTTTTATTTTTATTTTCAATATAAGGGTACGTGTGCGCCCCACAATCATGCCCAATTAACAAGGAGTCACATTGTGAAAAGTTACGCGCATTATCCGCAGTCGGTAAAATACGCACCAAACCACGATAAGCATTTTGTGCATGGCCTGCTGAAATCCCTTTAGAGATAATCGTACTTTTCGTATTTTTACCCATATGGATCATCTTAGTACCGGTATCAGCTTGTTGTGCATGTCGTGTTAATGCAACAGAATAAAACTCACCAACACTATTATCACCACGCAAGATCACCGATGGATATTTCCAGGTAATCGCCGAGCCTGTTTCAATCTGTGTCCAGGAAATCTTGGCATTATCACCCTTACACAAGCCGCGCTTGGTGACAAAATTATAAATACCACCCTTACCTTCTTTATCTCCTGGGTACCAGTTTTGCACCGTTGAATATTTGATTTCAGCATCTTTTAATGCAACCAGTTCTACAACGGCTGCATGCAGTTGATTTTCATCACGCATTGGTGCTGTACAGCCCTCAAGATAACTCACATAGCTGCCTTCATCGGCAACAATCAAGGTACGTTCAAATTGCCCCGTGTTAGATGCATTGATACGAAAATAGGTTGATAACTCCATCGGACAGCGAACACCTTTTGGAATATAAACAAATGAGCCATCACTGAAAACAGCTGAGTTTAGTGCGGCAAAATAATTGTCAGCTTGCGGGACAACCGAGCCTAGATATTTTTGTACTAATTCTGGGTACTTTTGCACGGCCTCTGAGATTGGGCAAAAAATCACACCGGCCTCTGCAAGCTTTTCTTTAAAAGTCGTGACCACAGAAACCGAGTCAAAAACGGCATCAACGGCAACCCCTGCTAACATTTCCTGTTCATGTAGCGGAATACCAAGCTTGTTATATGTATCCAAAAGCTCAGGATCAACTTCATCCAAAGATTTTGGTCTGTCTTTATCTGACTTTGGCGCAGAATAATAACTAATTGTTTGATAATCAATCGGTTCATATTTAACGTGTGCCCAGGTTGGCTCTTTCATCTCAAGCCATTTCTGATAGGCTTCAAGCCGCCATTTAAGCATAAATTCCGGTTCATTTTTTTTCGCCGAAATCTGTGCAATTACTGCCTCATTAAGTCCAACAGGAAAAGTTTCCTGCTCGATATCTGTCGTAAAACCGTGTTTGTATTCCTGATCGATTAATTTATTTATTTTCTCATCAGCCATTGTGATTAATCTCTTGATTTCTTTGCGTATCAGCCAGCGCTTTTAGTGAAAAATCACCAAGCGCTGCTCTTACCTTGTGGTTAATTAACAGCCAGTGGCTATGCATCTGACAGTGAATCATTCGACAACGATTTTCATCATCGACACAACATTCTGTAAAAGCAATGGGACCATCGATTGCTTCGATAATATCCACCATTGAAATATTCTCTGCCTGCCGTGCCAGCACATAACCGCCTTCTGCACCACGTTTTGCTTTTAACACCGCCTTTATGCTTAATAGCTTTAAGAGCTTGCGAACAGTCGGCAGATTTAATCGTGTCATCGCCACTAATTCAGTTGCACTAAAAAGCCTTTGTGGATCATTTGCCATTTTCACCACAATCATCACGGCATAATCAGCAAGTTTACTGACTCTTAGCATAAAATAGTACCGCTTTGGTATCATATGCGCTAAGGTTAATTTCTTTTAATGGTTATGTCAATCAATAAAACCAAAGGATTCCGTGATTTTATTTACGATCAAAATTCATAATCAATGGACATCAACAACGTTTTTTAATATCATTCGCTTTAGGTTATTTTTAAAACAATTTAAAAGAATAGAAAATGATGCAATATCCACAACGTTTTGATGTTATCGTCGTCGGTGGCGGTCATGCCGGCACTGAAGCGGCAGCAGCTGCAGCACGCATGGGGGCTAAAACGCTGCTTTTAACCCATAATATCGACACATTAGGACAGATGTCTTGTAACCCTGCAATTGGCGGTATTGGTAAAGGTCATCTTGTCAAAGAAATTGACGCTTTAGGTGGCATTATGGCTAAAGCGATTGACAAGGCCGGAATTCAATTTCGCACCTTAAATGCCAGAAAAGGCCCCGCTGTGCGCGCAACACGTGCACAAGCTGATCGCACGCTTTATAAAACAGCTGTACGAAATATGCTTGAAAACCAGGATAATTTATCTATTTTCCAGCAAGCCGTTGATGACTTAATTATTGAAAATGAGACGGTTAAAGGTGTTATCACACAAATGGGGCTTGCCTTTTATGCTAAAACTGTAATCCTAACTGTTGGCACTTTTTTAGGTGGCAAAATTCATATTGGTTTCAACAACTATCAAGGTGGCCGTGCTGGGGATCAACCTGCAAACGCTTTGGCAGAAAAACTGCGTAAGCTTCCTTTTAACGTTGCCAGGCTAAAAACAGGAACACCACCTAGAATCGATAAACGAACGGTTAATTTTGCTGTGATGTCCGTACAACCTGGTGATGATCCCGTACCTTGTTTTTCATTTTTCAGCAAGCCAGATCAGCACCCACAGCAGCTACCATGTCATATCACCTATACCAATACAAAAACCCATGAGATCATTGTGAACAACCTTAATCGCTCGGCAATGTATGGCGGTGTGATCGATGGTATTGGCCCAAGGTATTGCCCCTCTATTGAAGATAAAATAGTACGTTTTGCGGATAAGGACCGTCATCAGATCTTTGTTGAACCTGAAGGCTTAGACAGTATTGAATTGTATCCAAATGGGATGTCTACATCTTTACCTTTTGATGTACAGATTGAATTTATTCAAAGCATTGAAGGTTTTGAAAACGCATTTATTACACGCCCAGGTTATGCCATTGAATATGATTTTTTTGATCCACGTGGATTAAATGCAACGCTTGAGACAAAATATGTTAAAAACTTATTTTTTGCCGGACAGATCAATGGTACAACAGGTTATGAAGAAGCTGGCGCACAAGGCATTATTGCTGGGATTAATGCGGCATTAATCATCCAGGGAAAACCTGCCTGGTCACCTAAACGAAGCCAGGCATATATTGGGGTATTAATTGATGATTTAATTACCAAAGGCACACAAGAGCCTTATCGGATGTTTACCTCACGCGCGGAGTATCGCTTAATTTTAAGAGAAGACAACGCTGATGCACGTTTATGCCCGATAGCAATTGAATTTGGCTTGTTAAACGATGCGGATACGAAAGCTTTTTTACATAAGCAAAAACTAATAGAAGAAGAGACTTCCCGTCTTAAAGCAAACTGGGTGGTACCTGGTAGCGAAAAGTCTCATAAGTTAGCCCCAGTACTTGGCCAACAAATCACACGCGAGAATTCATTATTTGATCTTTTAAAACGTCCAGGTACTTTTTACAAGGATCTGGCAAATATTGATGCATTAGGGCAATTTATCGACCATGCTGCGGCGATTGAACAAATTGAAATTTCAGCCAAATACGCAGGCTATATCGATCGACAAAGCCAGGAAATCGCCTCAGTACTTGCACTTGAAAACAGTATTATCCCTGAAAATTTCGACTATAATAAAGTGTCAGGCTTATCCAATGAAGTTCGCCAAAAATTGATTGAACAAAAGCCTCACACACTTGGACAGGCATCAAGAATTTCAGGGGTGACACCTGCTGCGATTTCTTTATTGACCGTATATATGAAAAAGCTTGGGTTTATTAAGGCGCAGAAGCTTACAGGGTAAGGGAAAAGGATGAAAAAACATTACTATGCAACCTTGACATTAACCGGTATTTTACTGCTGGCAGGTTGTGCCACCACAGCAAAATATCGAGCAAATCTTGATAAATGGCGTGGACAATCGATTGAAACCTTTGTCAAAGTCTGGGGATATCCAGATAAAACCTTAGAGCTTCAAAACGATCAAACGGCTTATGTTTATTCGGATCGTGAGATTGTCAGCACCCCTATTACACAAATGCCAAGTAACCTTACCACGGTACAAAATGGTGATAAGACAACCGTTATCACAACACCCGGTACAATCGTCGGCGGGCAAACCTATTCTTTATCTTGTGTCACCTGGATTGTGTTTAATAACAAAACAAAAAAAATTATTGATACAACGTTCCGTGGTAATAATTGCGTATCTTATTAAAAACCAACACTGGGCCCGGTAATAAAATCATCCAGACTTTGCAATGGCCCAAGTGGTCTTATTTCATCAACATAGGCTTTTTTATTTGGCTGACCAGACCAAAGTTTATAAACGACTGTATCCTCTTCAATCACGAAAACCGCCTGAAAAGACCAGCCTGTTGTCAGTATTTCCTTACGAAATCCAGTTAAATCCAAAAACGCATTACCAACGCGCTTTTCATAATCGTAGCTGACATCCACAACATAAGCATAGCATCGATCAAATTTTTTCAGACATTTCTCAACGGTTGGTGGAATGTTTTTGCCCGTACTAAAAGGATCAAAGCGTGTACGTGTATCTAAATAGCTTTCAATTTTTACATTGTTCTCAACATAAGGGTCAAACCCAAGCTGCTTTAGCTGCACTACCGTGGTTTTATCCGGCGTGATTTTTTCATAAAGTGTTTGCACTTGATCAAATGAATGCCATTGGTCATTTTTTTGTGTTTCTTTCGAGGGAAGTAAAAAGCTGCAACCTGCCAGCAATACCAGCATGGAACTAAGCATTATAAAGCGACTGATGTTAGCAGCAAAAGATATTTTCATCTTAATAATCATCTATTTGTTCTTATATCCAAGTATAGATGTATTCTCTAATTTTGTAATTTCTGCTTAATTTGAAATGTATGGTCTAACACAACGAAACCTGCATCCATCCCAACTTGAATATCGCCCATTTTATGTGCCAGGCCAAGTGATTTTGCTGCATTGGTGCTGGTCATTTTCACCAGTTCAGGCAAGCTGCACGCACTAAATTTTAACATCGTTGCTAAAGCTTTATTCATCGTTAATACACTGCCAGCCAAAACACCATTTTCAAGTCGCGCCTGATTACCTTTTACAAGTACTTTTTGCCCGCCAAGCTCAAACACACCTTCACCCACACCTTGCGCTGAAATTGCATCAGTAATCAAGATGATATGATCAGCCCCTTTAATCTCATAAACCATCCTTACCGTATCATCGGCTAAATGCACACCATCAACAATAAGCTCAACAGCAACATCTTTAGCCATCAAAAGCGCCATGGCAGCACCAGGATGACGATGATCGATACCAGACATGGCATTAAATAAGTGTGTTGCCTGCAAACAGCCTTGATCAATTGCATTTTTTGCCTGTTTTGCCGTACAATTCGTATGCCCAATTGAAGCGATGACTTGATTATTCTTACACCAGCTGGTCAAGCTTTCAGCGCCCTCAATTTCAGGTGCTAACGTCAGTTTTCTAATTTGGCCTTTTGCAGCATACTGCCATCTTTCAAGCTTTTCAAGTGAAAAGCGTTGTAAATAATCCGGGTTTTGTGCACCAATTTTATCTGGTGAAATAAAAGGGCCCTCCAGGTGAACCCCAAGTATTTTTGCAGCGTCTTTAGTGCTGTTAGTTACTGTCTGATATTGTGCAACAGCCTGTAAAGCATTAAATATTGCATCCTCACTTTGTGTCATTGTCGTGGCTAAAAAACCCAAAACACCTTGTTTTTTCAATGCTTGTGCGATCACATCAAGCGCATCCACTTTTGCATCCATGACATCACAGCCGTTTGAGCCATGAATATGAATATCAATAAACCCAGGCATAATAAGATCAGTACTCTGGCAATGATGTACAGGTAAATGTTTATATTCTTTTTCAATATCACCAATCGCTGCTATTTTGCCTTTTTCAACAGCAATAGCACCGGCTATCACACCTTTTGTTGTGATGATACGCTCACTGGTTATCACATAATCTCGCATTTTACACCGTCTGTGTTACTTTATTAAGATTATCAGGCTGATCCGGGTTAAGTCCCCGGGCTAAAGAGAGCTTTGCGGCCATCATATAAAAACTTTGAATACAAATAATCGGATCAAGTATCGGATGAAGCGATGCTGGCATTGGTAAATGATAGCTTACCTGTGCTGTATTAATATTCCCAGGCATGGCCAACATAACATCAGCGCCCATCGCACTCATACGTTGCGCAAGCTCAATGACTCGCCTGGCAGTTGCATCATTTTGCGCAAATACAAGCGTTGGGAATGCTTTTTTAACCAAGGCAAAAGGGCCATGCAAGACTTCAGCACTACTAAAAGGCTCCGCATGTAAGCTTGAGGTCTCTTTTAATTTTAATGCAGCTTCTTGCGCAATGGCATAACCATAACCTCGTGCGATCACATAGGCATCTTGTGCTTTTAAAAAAGCATCAATTGCATAAGACCAGTCTACCTGTACTGCTTTATCCAGATAATCAGGCAAATCAGCCAAAGCCCTTATCAATAGATCATCGTTGGTATAAAGCGCGATAAATTGCGCTAAAGCGGTTAAGCTTGTGATATAACTTTTGGTTGCCGCCACGGCTTTTTCATCTGCTGCATGTAAGGGTACAACAAATTTTGCCGCTTGAGCCAATGGGGAATCAACAACATTAACAAGTGCAATCGTTGTCGCCTGTTGTCTAACACTTTCAAAGCTTTGTACCAGATCAGGGCTTTTACCTGATTGAGAGATACCAATAAAAAGGCTGTTATTGGTTTTTGTCTGGCTTTGATAAGCCGTATAAACAGAAGGTGCGATCGATGCCGTAATAAGCCCAAGCTGTGTTTCAAGCAAATACTTTGCAAACGTTGCCGCATGATCTGAGCTGCCTCTTGCCACAGTTGCAGCAAAATTAATTTGATCACTTTTAAGATACTGGCATATTTCATACCAACGTTTTTCATTTTCTTTTAACTGCAAGGCAACCTTTTCTGGCGCACTTCTTGCCTCTTTGGCCATTAACGTGTCATGCATTTATTATCCCCTTTTTAAGTTATAAAGACACTTTAGCAAGTTTACACGGCATTGTGTATTTATTTTTATTTATCAACAAAACAGTGTACTTGTTTTTTAATTTCAGGTAAGGTTTCCAAAGACTAATTAAAAGCGTTGATAATCATTATGTTACACTGGTTTCCTGGCCATATGCATAAGGCAACCAAGGAGCTCAAAAAAATCATGCCACAGATTGATGTGGTGATTGAAGTGGTTGATGCCAGAGCACCTGAAGCAACCTCTAATCCGGTATTACATGAAATTTCCGTGGGTAAGCCTGTAATAAAAATATTATCCAAAAAGGATCTTGCTGACCCTGACATCACAAATCAATGGCTTGAAGTCTATCAATCAAAGGCGCTGGCTTTTGATACGCTTCATGATAAAAAACACCTGCAAAAGATTATTCAGCTATGCAAAAAACACACACCAGGGCGTGGCAGTATTTTAAAGCCGATTCGCAGCGTTGTCTTTGGGATACCAAATGTCGGCAAATCAACGCTTATCAATGCTTTGGCGAAAAGAAAAATCGCCAAAACCGGCAATGAACCAGCAGTCACCAAAAAGCAGCAAAAAATTGAAATTGAAAGGCATTTTTATTTAAATGACACTCCAGGGATTATGTTTCCAAGCCCAAAAGATGAGGCCTGCGGCTATAAGCTTGGTGCAATTGGTTCGATTCGAGATACGGCAATGGATTACCCATCTGTGGCGTATTTTTTATTGGAATACTTGCAGGTACATTACAAATCTTTACTGACAAAGCGCTATAATATCGATACGGACCTTGATTTAGATCAGATGATAAAAGCCATTGGTCAGTCCATCGGCCAGCAGAATTTCCATACAATTTCTGAGAAAATTGTCCAGGATTTTCGCCATGGCCGTATGGGACGTATTTCTTTAGAAACCCCTGGTAACGATTAAGCTGTATAGTAACTAAGATTACTGAAATTATCGCCGTCTTCGCTTGGCGGGGACCCACGTGATTAGCGTAAGTCAACTCAGGTGGTTATGGCCACAACGAAAAGATAATTTTTTTAGCGCTTCTGACGTTGGATAGGCTTTTGCATACGGCCACAGCCGTTATTGGTGAGGAATAATCTTAGCGTGGATTCCCGCCAAAGCTTTGCTTTTCGGAAATGACGGTATCTGGAAAACAGACAGTGTGTAACAGCAAGAAAAAATAACCAAAACCTTCATCAAATCGTCCAAACTGACCAAGCCTTATTTACTTCTTATGCAATCTGCGCAAATATTGGTATTAAGCAGGAAAAAACATAACAAGGGGAAAAGGTATGGCGTTATCGCGAGAAGCTCAAACATGGCATGAACAGGCAAGAGAATATTATCAAAGGGTAGATGAGTTTGTTTTACAGTATATCACCGATCGTGGTGAACCTATGCCAGAGCATGCTCAAGACTCCATCAATCGCCTTCGTGTTGCAGTGGCAGTACTCTGTGAGGGGCCAAATAGTGACCTTGATCCTGAATTTCAGCAATCTAGAGTGGATATGCTTGTAAGCATGCCAAGCGATGAAACAGGAAGAAATGAAACATTACTCTCATTTTTAGTAACCTCAGACCGACAAGGTGAAATTGAAGACGGCCAATCAATAACAGCATTCTTTCAGATATACGATGACTTCAGAAAAATACGTCAGCAAACAGATACTGAGCTTGCAACCAACATGCTTCAGTGGTACGCCACCACACTTGCTTATCCCAGATTAAGCGCACACTTTGGAGTTGAAAAGCCTACTCAATATAACATAAATCAGGCAGCCCAGGCATTAGCAACTGCCTGGATAAGAGAACATCATTCAGCTTTAGAAGAAGAAGTTAACTTTGATGACAAATCTGCCGAAGAAATTGCTTTATTTACCCAGGCAATAAAAGTGCTGCATAACGTTAATCCTGAGCTTGTTAATGATGACAACATTCAAGCATTACTAGCATTAGAAGTTCCTGAAGATATTCCTAATTATTTGGCTTATGCCAATACGCTAAGCAACATACCTCCAGCTGCTGCAGAGCAATTTCTTATTCAATATGGCTTACAACAAGCAGCACAATCAAATAACCCAGATTATATTCTTGAGTATGCCAACACACTTGTTGACAATGGCAATGACAATAACTTTGCTAATGCTGCCAACAAGCTATTAATCACCTATGGCTTACAACAAGCCAAAGCTGCAACAAGTGATCAAAATAAAATAGCGATTGCAGATAAACTATTAGTGCAACTGGGAAATGCACAAGATGATAATGCGCTTAGAGAAGTTCTTTGCAATGCTGAGCGTGCAATGTCACACCATACAAGCTTTTTTCGCTCACGTTCAGCCTTTTTTGGTGATGGTCCACGTGCTTATCAAGCTGCCAAGCCTTTTTTTGATCGGGCTGCTCAAAACCTAAGAATTAATGGTGAACAACAAGACGCAGTTATTAAAGAAAAACCGCAAGGTGCAGGGGGACAGATCAGTATAGCTTTTGAAGATCAAGAACAAGAAACGCTTTTTTTAAGCTATGCTGAACAAGTCAGCCAGCTTCATGATCTAGAAGTCAACCAGCAATAACCGCAAACCAGCGATTCTACTATTTTGGCCATTACTGTTTTAGATTCCCAACGCTCACCACATGGATCATCGCCAAGCGATGATGACGGTTGAAAAGCGCAACCCACCTTAACGCTCGGCAGTAAATAATATAATACTTTTAACCGGTACCACTTCATCTAATATAAGCGGAGATTTTGTGCCGTTTGCATATAACGCAGCTGCTTTACCGCCATCAAAATTGACGGCTATTTTAAAATCTAGCTTTAAATATCTCGCCAGTAATTGGGTAATCTTGGCTGCCTGCATTAATGTCACATTATCAAAAAAGAGAATAAAAAGTCTGCCATTTTTATCCTGCGCATAAACAATACGCCTTGCCATAGCCTTATCATCTACAGGCTTGATGTCACCATTTTGTATTAATACAGGACCTGTTTGAAAGGCACTATAAGCATGCTGATAAGCCCCTGATCTTGGCAGTAAAGTTACTTTCCCCGCCTCATTAATTGTGACGATACCTGATAACAGAGAATTTTTAACAAACCTTGCATATTTTCTTTGATGATTGATCAATAAACCATTGACAACAAACCCTTCACGGTAAAATCCACCGTTGCTGGCAACCACCGCCTGCATTTGCTTTGCAATATCACTTAGGTTTTTAATATCATCTTTATGTTGAATATAAAGTGTTGCATGATAATTTGAATTTAGCGCTACCATATTTACCCATACAGGGAAATGCTTGTATTGATAGGCTTTAAATTGATAGAGAACACCTAAGTTTTGATCAAGCTTTTGACTTGATTGCAAATCAAGCTGCCAGGCAAAGCCGCCTGTGCCCATAAAAAGTAATAGAAAAAAGACAAGCTTTCGCATAAGCTCAGCTTATAACGCTAAACCAATACGCTTGGCCACCAGTTTATAATGACCGATAACATCACCTAAATCTTCTCTGAAGCGGTCTTTATCAAAAACCTCTTTGGTATCCTTATCCCATAATCGACAGCCATCAGGAGAGAATTCATCCCCCAATAAAAGCTCACCATGAAAACGGCCAAATTCAAGCTTGTAATCAACTAAGATTAAGCCCGCCTGATCAAACATTTGCTGTAAGATAGTATTTATCTTTAAGGTAATTTCTTTCATCTGATCAATTTCAGCTTGATCTGCCCAGCCAAAACAAAGAATATGTGATTCGTTGATCATCGGATCACCCAAGGCATCATCTTTCAAGAAAAACTCAAATACCGGTGTTTTAAAAACTTCTCCACGATGAAGACCTAAGCGCTTGCAAATACTTCCGGCTGCAACGTTTCTTACCACACATTCAACGGGAATCATCTGAAGCTTTTTCACCAAGCTATCACAATCATTTAAGGTTTGGATAAAGTGTGTTTTAATCCCTTCATGATTAAGCTTTTGCATAATATAGGCATTAAATAAATTATTCACCCGCCCTTTATCTTTTAAGGCTGAAACCTTAACACCATTAAAAGCACTGGCATCATCTCGGTATGTGATCACCACTTCATCTATTTTATCACTATGGTAGACTGATTTTGCCTTACCTTGATAGAGTAATTCACCTTTCATTATTCTCTTATCCGTCGGTTTTATCTGTATTTGTTTTACTTACATTTATCTGCTGCATGGACTGATCACTTTTTCCATTGTCATCCGGCTTTGTTATCGGGATTGCTTTACCAATCATCACCAAAATATCACGCCCCTTTTTGACAGGTAGAAGTTTTTGTTTTGTATCAAACACGGAAACACGAAGCTGTTTTTGTTCTTCACGGAAAAAGTTTCGCCAATTGCTCATATCACTAAAAAGTGCACCATTTTGCGTATAATCATATAAATACAACAAATAACTGTGATTCTGTTTATCTTTAACCAAGATCGTTTTATTTTTTTCATCATAGGCAAGATAGGTAAACCCTGCTTTTTCAATGGCTTGTTTTAATGCTTTTTCAATGGTTTTTTGATCACCAACAAATACAAGTGAAGCAACTTTTTTATTGCTATATACCTGAAATTTAAAACCAAGCGATGAGCTGATAAAACCAAAGCCTGAAGAAACCAGCATACTTTGTGTGACGGTTTTGCCTTTAATTCTGTTGTTTATATTTTCAATAACCTTATTGCCATTTTTTGATGTCACAGGCTTTTCATTCATATCAAACAATGAAACTTCTGTTTTTCTAAAAGCATTACTCACATGCGCCAAAAACACATAGTAAGACTGTTTTACGGCTTTATCACTAATCACAAAACGTCCATTTTCCTTATCAATCTGGCGAAGTTTTATGTCCTCTTTTTGATTTTCCAACGCTTTTTGCACCAATAGCCAACTGATTTCATACGGCTCATAAATTGTTAATTTCGCCTGGTTATCGTGATCAAAATCAAGTTTTGTATCGACAATATGCAGCTGATTCTGCTGCAAATAGGCAATATTATACGTATCCTCATACCCAGGTGGCAATAAGGCCTGCTGGGATTGTTGGTATTCAGGTTTTGTAAATGCCATACCCGCCTTTTCATCAGGCATAACAAGCTTTGGTGTGATTGTTGGATCACTTGAAATCGACTTTGGAATCTCAAGCGGTTTATTTTGGGTGACACTGTCACGTGCATAATCAAAATCACGATTACGAAAAAAGGAGGATGTGGACGAACAACCAACAAGGCTTATCAGCGCTGCGGCAACAACCGATGCTGAGCGTAGTTTTCTAAATTCCATTAAACACCAATATCTTACAATTTTAGGCCATTATACATAATTTGCCGGCACGGGCGAATCGTTTTGCAGGGATTTTCTCAACAAGCAGGTAAATTTACCGCAAGCCCACCTAATGACGTTTCTTTGTATTTGGCAGACATATCCCTACCTGTTTCTTTCATTGTCTTGATCACCTTATCAAGACTGACATGATGCTTGCCATCGCCCAATAAAGACAATTTTGCACTGTTAACCGCCTGCACAGCTCCCATAGCATTTCGCTCAATACAAGGGATTTGCACCAGGCCACCAATGGGATCGCATGTCAAACCAAGGTTGTGCTCCATACCCATCTCAGCGGCATTTTCCACCTGCTCGACACTGCCACCTAATAAGGCACAAATGCCCGCTGCCGCCATAGAACACGCCACACCGACCTCGCCCTGGCAACCTACTTCAGCTGCTGAAATAGACGCTCCTTTTTTAAACAATATTCCAATGGCTGCCGTTGTTAAAAGGTAATCTATTATTTCTTTTTCACCGGCATCAGGGTGTGTCTTTAAATAATGCTTTAACACAGCAGGAATAACACCTGCCGCACCATTTGTTGGCGCGGTAACCACTTTACCTCCTGCTGCATTTTCTTCATTAACAGCAATCGCAAACACATTAAGCCAGTTGCTATCGCTAATATCAACATTCATCTCTAATAAACGCTTTTGCAGTTTTTCTGCACGGCGATTAACCAAAAGCCCGCCTGGTAATTGCCCTTTATGTTGAAGCCCATTCTCAATGGACTGATTCATTACCTGCCAGATATTCAACACACCAGATTTTACATCTGCTTCATCCTGGTGCGCACACTCATTGGCCATCATCACTTGGGCAATTGAGAGATTATGTTGTTTACATATATTAATAAGCGTTTGCGCGCTTTGAAAACCAAATGGAACATCATAGCCATCAACTGGTGCTGGGTCATTTTGCTGTTCAATCTCAAACTCATCTAAAATAAAGCCGCCACCGACTGAGAAATAGGTGACATAAGCAAGTATCTCCTGGCCATTAAACAAGGTAAATTTCATGCCATTTGCATGTTGAGGCAGCGTTTTTTTATAGTGGAAAACAACATCCTCATCCGGATTAAATGCAATTGTTTTCACCCCTAAAAGTTTTATTTTTTTTGTTTTGATAATATCTTCATAACAAGCTTGGGCTTTACTAATTTCAACACTATGCGGCTGGAAGCCTGCAGCACCTAATACCACCGCATAATCTGTTTTATGCCCTTTTCCTGTCAAAGCCAATGAACCATATAAATCTACTTTAAAATGCGTTGTTTTTTCCAGCAAAGCCTGATGATTGGTTAAAAACCGAAAACTTGCACGCATTGGCCCCACCGTATGTGAAGATGACGGCCCAATCCCAATTGAAAATAAATCAAAAATACTAATATTCATTTAAAACTCCCCAGCATTCTTCTTTTGTGATGCAACAATAAAACAGTAGGCGAGAAAAGTAAAATCATTTACAATGCTAATAAAAAAATTCTCATCACCTATGCGCAAGAACACATTTTTCATTTCTATGCAGAAGGTCTTACCTCAGGCGTTATTATCACGTATTGCAGGCATGCTTGCAAACACCAAACAATCTTCGGTCAAAAATTTTCTGATCAAACTTGCCATCAAAAGGTTTGGCATAGATCTCAGTGAAGCTATCCGGCAATCCCCTGATGATTATCAAAGCTTTAATGATTTTTTCACCCGAAAACTCAAACCCGAAGCCCGTTTAATTGACCAGGATAAAAATACCATCACCTCCCCAGCTGATGGTGAGATGACGCAATGCGGTAAAATACACGATAAGCAATTAATTCAAGCCAAAGGTAAAGGTTTCAGCGTTGACCACTTAACAGCACAATCCTCTACCACCAGTTTCACGGATTTTGCAACCATTTATCTCTCCCCAAAGGACTACCATCGCGTTCATATGCCAATGGATGGACGCTTAACAAAAATGGTTTATATCCCAGGCAGGCTTTTCTCTGTTAACGCATTAACAAGCCAACACATCGATGCGCTTTTTGCTAAAAATGAACGCCTGGTATGCTATTTTGAAACCAGCATTGGTGAGATTGCGGTAATATTTGTTGGTGCAATGCTTGTTGCTGGCATTGTGACAAGCTGGCATAAAATGGTCACACCAAACTATATGAAGACAATAGAAAGTTGGGATTACTCACAGCAAAATATCTGTTTTGCAAAGGGAGAGGAAATTGGTTATTTTAATTTTGGCTCCACCATCATCTGTTTATTTCCAGATAACCATGCAACATGCATCAATCAGGAAAAGCACGTTCAAATGGGGCAGATAATCGCCAAGATCAGTTAGTCCTAATTCATATCTGCTGGGCGGCTATACAGCCGCGCAGCATTGCATTTAGCCTTGTAATGTCTAGCTTACAACCGTATACTGCTGTGATGTTTTCAAACGCCAGCAACGGCTTAAAACATTATATTTATTAAGACTTTTCTGGCGGAACATTTTCATGAAATTATCACGTTTTACCGTTTTTTCAACCGCACCGGATTTCAGTTTGATATCAAAACGATTCGCCCATTTGCGAATTGTACCATGCTTAAAACCCAGCATCTTCTCAGCATCCTGATAAGTCATCCCTTCATCGGCACAACGCTGCAGGACTTCACGTGAAGAACATGAAAAACGTTGCTGGATAATATGCTCGAAACTTCCTGTATATTGATTTGCCATGTTTTTTCCTCTTTTTATACTCGACCAACTTGCTGTTAACTGCCATATTAAAAAAGCAAGATTAAGAAAAGCTTAAGGCAAACAAAAAAAATTAATTTTCTTCGCCAAACTTATTTTCAATCAATGCTTTAATCGCCTTGGCAGCTTCAACTTCATCTGAACCTGACACGGTTACTTTAACTGAAGTCCCGCATCCTGCTGATAACATCATTAATCCCATAATACTCTTGCAATTAGCCGTTAATCCGTTTTTCATTATACGCAAATTAATATCACTTGCAAAGCGAAGTGACAAACTCACAAGTTTTGATGCAGCACGCGCATGAAGCCCCAACTGATTGCAAATCACCAGATCTATCTCAATCACTCTATATTTCCTTGTTGTAAAACAATACAAGCACGCGCAGCGTCATGTACTTTCTGAGAAATATCATTCAAATCACTATTTTGATAATACGTTAATGCTTTTAATAGCATTGGCATATTAAGCCCACTAATAACCGATAAATTTGTTGTATCTGTGAAAAACTGGGTAATATTTGTCGGTGTCGCCCCAAACAAATCCGTTAATACCAAAAAACCATCGACTTCAGGGATCATTAAAAACGCCCCTTTAACACGCTTTAATAGCCTTTTTTGGTCATACGCACAAGAAGAAACCGCTTGCACATATTGGCGATCAAACTCAACCAGGCGTGAAGCTACATCTAACATTGCCTGACCGATTTGCCCATGTGTAATCAGCACAACACCAATCATTTCCCCAACTCCCTATGTGTAACAGTAATATCAGCAAAAACACTACCCAAATGTTTTTCTAAACGATCAACGATAAAAACCGAACGGTGTTGGCCACCTGTGCAGCCAATACCAATTTCAATATAGTCTCGCCCTTGCGCTTGATGCTGTATACACCATTTATTCAAAAATAATGCGATATCTTGTATCATTGCTTCAACGCTATCTTGATTTGATAAGTAATCAATCACAGGCGCATCTTGACCGGAATAAGCGCGTAATGCCTTGTCCCAATAAGGATTCGGCAGGCAGCGTACATCAAAAATATAATCTGCCTTTTTTGGCATGCCATATTTAAACCCAAAGGAAAACAAATGAATTTCAGTACTTGAATATTTTTGCGTAAGCGTTGACTGTAAGCGCTTGACGATAAGCGTTTTAAGCTTTTGTACGCTAAGCGTTGTGGTATCAACCGTATAATCAGCCATTTGCGCATAATGCGCTAGAGCACTTACTTCAGCCTTAATCGCTTGAGGTAAATGCTTGATTGTTACTGAAAACGGATGACGCCGACGTGTTTCACCATAGCGCGCTAATAAAACCTCAGGATCTGCCGTAACAAACCAGCGCTGTATTGTAACATCCACACTTTCAACCAGGCGATCAAGATCAGTGAGATTTTCACTGGATAACGAGTCCGATGACAAAGAAATCGCCGCTTTAATGCCACCTGCTTTATTTATCTGTTTTAGATAGTCAATCGTTTGCACTAACAAAAAACACGGCAAGTTTTCAATACAAGTAAAACCTTGATCTTCCAGAACATTTACTATGGTTGACTTTCCCGCACCTGAGACACCTGCCACAATAATTATTGAACTTTGCGATGGATCCACGTCAAGCTTATACATATCTTGCAATCATCATGCTAACAGTTTAACAAAACTTTATCAGCAACAATACTACTTTTTACTATTTTGCACACAGCTTCTCCTTATGTTGTTTCTGCACCTCATCAAGCCTCATACGCATCTCACTTAAGCAGTGATAGAAAATAATTGGCTAACACTAAATCTTCTGGCTTTGTTATTTTAATGTTGCGCTGATCGCCCTCTACCAGAATTGGCTGATGATCCAAAGCTTCTACCGCTGAAGCATCATCAGTAACTGTAATATTATTTTGTAGACAAAAATAATACGCCATTAAAAGTGTGCGATAACGGAAGACCTGAGGTGTCTGCGCCAAATAAATATACGCGCGATCCAGTGTTTTATCGATGGCAAAATCCTGATTTGCCCTTTTTACCGTATCAGTGGCCTGTACAGCCAGTATGCCACCGACCTGGTTTTGTGCACGTATGAGTGCATATAAACGCCGAATATCATCTAATTGAACGCAAGGCCTTGCTGCATCATGGACAAATATCCAGTCATCATCCTCAGCAAAATTTTTAAGCCCCATCAGTGCATTTCGCACACTATCACGCCGCTCAGCACCACCATAACACAGCTTTATTTTCTCATTATTGCAATGGATTGAGTCTTTCCAATAAGGATCTTCTCTTTGAACCGTCACCACGATAAGGTCAAAAAACGCACCTGATAACAACTGGTTTAACGTCGTATCCAATACTGTCAGACCATTATCAAGCTTGAGATACTGTTTTGGTATTAAATGGTTCATCCGCCGTCCAAAACCACTGGCTGGAACAATGGCTATTCTTTTCATGCGTGATCTTCTTTTAAGTCAATTTTCGCTTTATTATTTTTAGGCACAAATTGATAGAATAGCTCACCTTCTTTAATAAGCCCAAGGTTCTTGCGTGCCAACCCCTCAAGGACTTCATCACTATGACGCAGTGATAAAATCTCATCATACATCTTATTGTTACGAAACTGAAGTTTTTCATTTTGCCGCGCCTGGTTTGTCACTTTACTTGAAAGTGCGCGCACGGCAAAAAGACCAGAGCGACTCCACCACAAATCATACTGCAGTGCGCCGATAAGCACAATTAAAACGCCAATAAAGATGAAATAACGATTAATCATTCCGTTTTCGGTTTGCTTGTTCCTTTGTCATTGCTGCTGCTTTGCTTTTCATCTTCAACAATGACGATTGCATCTTCAATTTTTGCTTCTTTTTTGATGTTTTCTTTCTCATCAATCACTTCAACCACTTCCTGTTCAACATCAAAAGCTCCCGTTTGCAACTGATCCTGTACTTTTTTGTCATGGTTTTTGTGTGTTTCGTCTAAAGCTTGCTGATTATCTTCTGACACGAAAGGCTCAATAACACTTTCCTCATCTGGTTCATCCGATGTTTCTGACACACCATCAATAAAATTAAACGCCTTAATGCCTGGGTAAATTGCATATTCACCCAATTCTTCTTCAATTCGCAATAATTGATTGTATTTGGCAATACGATCAGCACGCGATAAAGAACCTGTTTTGATTTGCCCGGCACCAGTTGCCACAGCAAGATCAGCGATGGTTGTATCTGACGTCTCACCTGATCGATGCGAGACAACCGATGTATAACCAGCTTCTGCAGCCATTGCCATTGCCTCAAAGGTCTCACTTAACGTACCTATTTGATTGAGTTTAATTAAAATAGAGTTTGCAATATGTTTTTCTATTCCTTCTTGTAGGATCTCACTGTTTGTCACAAAAAGATCATCCCCGACAAGCTGAACTTTATCACCTAAGCGCTCAGTCAAAAGCTTCCAGCCTTCCCAGTCGTTCTCTGCCATCCCATCTTCAATAGAGATAATTGGGTATTTATCAACCCATGCAGCCAAATAATCAACGAACTCAGCGGACGTTAGAGTCTTATTTTCTGAGGCCAAATGATATTTCCCATCACGATAGAACTCACTACTGGCTAAATCTAATGCAATATAAACGTCCTCACCTGGTGTATAGCCTGCTGCCTTGATCGCTTTTAACAGCATCTCTACAGCCATTTCATTGGAAGGCAAATCCGGCGCATATCCGCCTTCATCACCGACACCGGCGACACTATAGCCATGATCAGCCAACACTTTTTTCAAAGTATGAAAAATTTCAGAGCCACAACGAAGTGCATCAGAGAAACGCTCAAAACCAACTGGCATGATCATAAATTCCTGCATGTCAACATTATTATCCGCATGCTCTCCACCATTGATTACATTCATCATAGGAACAGGCATAATATATTCTTTTGAATTCATCAAATAGCGGAAAAAAGGCTTTCTTAAATGTGAAGCACCTGCTTTAGCACAGGCAAGTGAAACAGCCAAGATTGCATTAGCACCTAAGTTCCCTTTGTTTTCTGTACCATCAAGCTCAATCATGGTTTTATCGACAAGTCGCTGATCCAGCGCATCAATACCAATTAAAGCTGCTTTGATTTTTGTATTAACATTTTTAACTGCCTTTAGAACACCTTTACCCAGATAAACAGCGCTATCGCCATCGCGAAGCTCTAAAGCCTCCCTTGTACCAGTAGAAGCACCAGATGGAACGGCTGCTCGACCAAAAGCACCTGATTCCAATATAACATCAGCCTCAATCGTTGGATGGCCACGAGAGTCCAGAATCTGTCTTGCGACAATATTTGCAATTTTTGACATCATAATGTTAACCTTACTTTTTTATTACATTGCTTTTGTTACCTGTGCATAAGAATACCAATATTCATCCTAAAATCCTAGGATTTTATCCTATTGCTGTATCTTGTTCTTCATACCATTGATCAAGCTTTTGCTTTAACTTATCCAAACCGGTTTTTTTTGTCGATGAAAAAAGCTGAAAACTGATATTCTCTGAGGCTTTCAACTGATTGAGATAATCGCTGAGTAACCGCTCTGCCTTGGCTTTCTCACTGTTGTTTAATTTATCTGCTTTGGTTAATAAAATATGCAGATTCAACCGGTGCGCAATAGCAGCCTCGACCATCATACAGTCAAATGACTTGATTGGATGGCGTGCGTCAACTAAAAGCACAACACCTTTTAAACATTGTCGCATCGTTAAATAATGCTCTAATGTTTGTTGCCAGTTTTGTTTTACCTTTTCTGAAACTTTGGCATAACCATACCCTGGCAAATCAACCAGGCGCTTATTATCACCTAAATCAAACAAATGGATTAGTTGTGTTCGCCCTGGGGTTTTACTCACTCTTGCCAATGATTTTTGATCGGTCAGTGCATTTAACGCGCTGGATTTCCCGGCGTTTGATCGCCCAGCAAATGCTACTTCTATACCATAATCCTCCGGCAGCTGTAAGAACTTTGCCGCCCCCATGATGTATGTTGCTTTTTCATATTTCATTAAAGTGCTTCTTTTTCAGTGTTTTTAACAAATTGCGACATGCGGTATCGATCATTAAATAAACCCGATCAAATCCATTATCAAAATATGGATCAGGGACATCATCATAAGCGATCTCTGGGGCATAGTCTAATAGCTTGGTCACCTTATCCATGTGCGCTAAACTTGGCGCGATGGTTTTCATATCCTGAATGTTTTTATCATCCATGGCAATAAGGTAATCAAAGCTTATAAAATCTTCAACAACAAGCTGACGCGAGTGCAAATCAGAGATATCACAGTCAAAACGATGTGCTGTTTCCACCGATCTTGCATCTGCCAGATCGCCTTTATGCCAGATATCAGAATGTGTTCCGGCAGAGTCAATCTCAAACAATGCCTGTAATTGCGCTTGCGCCACTAATGTACGAAAGATACCATGTGCTGTGGGTGAGCGACAGATATTCCCCATGCAAACAAACAATAATCGTATTTTTGTTAAGTCTTCTGTGTCATGGTTCATTTTATTTTTGGCTGTTATTGCATTAAACGGTTTCACTTTGTAGCCTTTGCCAATAATTTGCCACTATCTTATTACATTTTGCATAATTATTCATTTGCTTTGTATCATTTTCACTAAAAGCATGTAAGAAGTTTTGTACCTGCCATAATTTGCTTTCATATAAAAATCGTACCGAGTTTGTCTTTCGTAAACTTGCCGGATAACCACCTGGTGCACTTTTAAACCAGTCATCCAGCTTGGCAATATCATTGCCAGCGACAATGCTTAAACGCATACAAGCACGTGTAATGGCAACATAAAACAATCGTCGTTCACTTTCTATTTGTGTCGGTGTTGGCTTATCATCACCAAAAAAGCTTCCCTCTGTCATATCAAACAACACCACATGGCGCCATTGAAGCCCCTTGGCCCGGTGTATTGAGGAAATTATCAGCTTATGATCTGTTTTTTGCTGCTGATATCCTAATTGGGCAACTTGCTGCAGTTTAAAGCAATAATCGATAAAATCTTCCGTGCTTTTTTGCTGGGATCTGGCAAATTCATTTAGTGCGCTCACCACATCTTCATCCGAATAAATCTGGTTGTGGCTGGCTTTTTTACGCAAAAAATTTTGCAAATCAAACTGCGTTTGTATGGCTTGTAACAGTTGATATGCAGGTTTTGTTACCGGCATCTGACAAACCGCTTGCCAGGCTTGTGCATACCTTTGAATATTTTCTTGCTGATAGTGCGGAAAGTCATGTTGTTTAAGCAGCGTTAGAAAGGCACTGCTATCATCAGGCGTTTGTGCAAGCATGCCACTTAACTGTTTTAATTGTATGCTATTTAAATACAAACTTGGATAACTTAACATGGCAGTGATAAAGCGCCGCCTTTCTTCAAGTGATCGCTTATATAACCCCAAAGCATGAGAAGACAATAATAAATAGCCAAGTAATGCCTGAGTAATTTTCAGCTCAAACACCCCCGATGATCCCATTACCTCATAGGGTAAGCCATTCTTCAAACAGCTAAGTTCAAACAAAACACCACAGCTATATTTTCGCACCAGCACTACCGTATCATCATACTTGTATTTTCCTTGCTTTACATCCGTTTTAATTTTTTGTATCAGCGTAGATACCTGCCTTTTGCCATAGATATCAATATCGGTTTGTTTGCTCCCAACAGGCCAGGAAAAACAATGTTTCTTATGACGGTTATCATTGTATTGAATCACCTCATTTGACATCATCGATAGCAAATGGCCATAGCGAAAAGTATACGATAAATGATAATGCGTTAATGCAGGAAATGTTTTTGCAAAGCCTTGCAACATATAATAGGGTTTTGAACCCCGCCATTCATAAATGGTCTGATCGACATCACCCACCGCCATGACATAAGCATTTGCCGCAATTGTTTTTAAAAGAAAATGTTGCGCAGAATTAATATCCTGGTATTCATCAACGATGACATGTTGATAGTTTTGCTGGACTTCAGTGGCAAGTTTTTTATTTTTATGCAGCAGCAATGCAGGCTCATAGATTAAATCATCAAAGGTTTTAAGTTGACGTTCTTGACGCAAACGCTCAAAAAGCTGGTAAAACACTTCTACTTTAGTACGTTCTTCAGCGGTTAATTTTTTGCTAAGACTTCCCTGGGAAAAATGGCCAACTTCTGATTTTAGTAATGCAATGTAGTTGCTATAAAGCTCAATTTTCTCTGTCGTAATCTCATCATAGACTTGCAGTAACTGATGTGTTTTTTGTAAGGCAGATCGAACAAGCCGTTCAACCTCAACACTTTTTGTGACAAGCGCGCGCTTTGGCAAATAGCCACAATTTTCAAAATACTGGCTTAAAGAAAATCCAAAGGCATGGAATGTTTTTACCTGAATAATCCCTGCAATATCGCTGCCTAATGCTTGAGATAGCCTTTGATAAAACTCATTACACGCGGATTTGTTGAACATGACCACTAAAATTTTGCTGGCAGGCACGTTTGATTTAAGTAAAAACGCAATCCGACCTATCAGCGTTTGTGTTTTTCCACTTCCAGCAACCGCAGAAACTAAAGCATGACGAGTTAAATCATGTTTAATTACGCGTAGTTGCTCATGGGTATATTTAGGCATCAAATGAATATTTTGTGTATTCTGCATAATAATCGATTACCTTATCGCATTTGCTTTGTGCGCTTTACCATAGGATTTTTGCTGAACAATCTTACCTGAAAGAAGGCATATAGCAACTTTTATAAAAAGCATGAGCATTTTTCCTAACACACCACACAAAAGACCAAAATCTGCCAGAATAAATTTTAGGTAGCTAAACAGCTTAAAAGGTTTTTGATATTGTATAAAAAAACGCAATGGCAACGTAAAAAACATCACGATACTTACCCCAACGATAATGGCACATAAGTGACTTACCCAGATACGATAGGCATCGATCAGCAAATATGCCGCAGCACCAAGAATAAAAAGCCAAAGGCAAAAACAAAGTACTTTGATGCTTGTAATCATAAATATTTAAACCACGAAGATATATTTGTTAAGCATTGTAGCTGGATTGGCCAGCATTTAGCAATTATACTTGCCTGAATTTTGAAGTTATACTAAACTGCTAGGCTTGTGAGAATAAATAAAGAAATAATCAACCAACAATGGAAATACAAAAAATTCTTGATGTTGCCACCGACGCCTTAGAATCTGTTAAAGCAGAATCCATTTCTGTTATGGATGTTGAGCATTTAACGGATTTAATGAGTCATGTTATCGTGTGCACTGCGACCTCAACGACACATGCTAAGTCCTTGGCACAAAAACTGCAAAAATCCGCTAAGGAAAATCATATCGAGATCCTTGGCATCGAAGGGCAAGATAAAAGTGACTGGATCCTCGTCGATTTAGGCGATGTTGTTGTGCATATCATGTTAAAAGAGACACGCGACTTCTACCAGCTTGAAAAATTATGGGATATCAAACCAAGCACACGCCAAACCAATGAATAAAACTATTGGCAACCCGGCAGACGCTTGCTAGCCTTTCTTACATCATTATCATATCCGCATACAAAAAGGAATAGATGTGCAAAAAAGAAGATTAAGCAAAATCACTTTAGTTTATGGCATTATCACGGCGTTTTTATGCCTAATAAGCTATTTTTTTATTGATCGTATACTGGCACTATTTATTCAACAAAACCTGCTTGATTATCGATTTGTATATACCATCGGAAAGCTCTTAGGCAAAATTTTTGACCCTTCTGTCTGGGCTGTTGTATTTATCATTTTATTCTTATGCACAATGTGGCAGTTTTTTATTTTAAAAAAACCGAACAAGCGCTTATATGTATTTACGCTATCGCTTTTTATTGCCATTGTGGTTGCAAGTATTTTAAAATACACTTTAGCACGCTATCGACCTGACTTATATCTTCAGTATGGTCAATATGGCTTTCACTGGTTTTCAAGACAACATGACTTTAACAGCTTCCCATCAGGTCATGCTGTCTTAAATTTTGCAGGCTTGTTAGCGCTTGGGTATTTTCTAAACAGAAAAAAATGCACTTATATTTTCATTGCCCTTGCTCTTATTATCACCCTATCGCGTGTGATGATGGATGCACACTTTTTAAGTGATATATTCGCAGGAAGTTATATTGGGATATTTTCCTACCTTTGGGCAAAGTCTTTGCTTGAACCTAAAGATTAACGTATAGATTAATCAGTTTTACTTATCATTATTATCAGAAATAAATCATGAATTTCTTTTGCCAAGTGATAAGTCCTCTCATATGATGAGAGATCAGCGCATTTAATAGTTTATAAGTAGTAAGGAAGGATTTAGTAAGATGGCAGCAGTTTTATTTTTAGTTATTATTGGGTTACTCATTGTTGCACAACTACGAGGTGTAAGTTTTAACATCCGTGCGGTTAGTGCGCTTATTATTGGTGTTGTATTTGGTATTTTAATTAAAACAACCGGCTTTGATTATCATAGCGACACATTAACGCAATTATTAAAGTTATTTAGCAACACCTATATAAACCTGTTAAAAATGCTTATCATACCACTGGTTTTCACGGCAATTGTGCATGCTATTGTTAATCTTCGTCACCATGAAGGAAGTTATCTGACTAAAATGGTCGCAAAAGTTATCATAATCCTGTTACTTTTGACAGGTATTAGCGCCGTTATTGGTGGTTTTGTGGGCAAATGGATGCACATTGGCATAAATCGCGAATTTATCGGGACACTAACAATGCCTGCAGATAAGGATCACAGCATTGTTTCAACAATCTTAGGCATGCTGCCAAGTAACCCTGTTAGTGCAATGGTTAATAATAATGTGATTGCCGTGGTTATATTTGCCGCTTTTCTTGGTGTGGCCGCACTTCGTTTGCATAAACAGGAAAAAACAGCTGCTGAGCCCTTCATCCAAATCATTCACTCAACTTTTTTTGTTGCCAAAAAGCTTGCCAGCATGATTATCGCTTTAACACCCTATGGTGTCTTTGCGCTTATGTCGACCATGACAATACAGCACGGTCTTAGCACTTTATTACAGATGCTAAACTTTATTGAAGCCATGTATATTGCCATGTTTATTGTAATTATCATGCACACCGTTTTAATCACATTAACAGGCACAAACCCGATCACTTATTACAAACATGTCTGGCGTGCCTTATTGGTTGCCTTCTCAACACGCTCAAGCTTTGGCACCCTGCCTGTTACAATGGATGCATTGGCAAATCGTCTAAAAGTCTCTGAAGGTGTTGCGAATTTTGCGCCAAGCATTGGGGCAACTTTAGGGATGAATGCCTGTGCGGGTGTGTATCCGGCAATGCTTGTTATCATGACTTTAGCAATCATAGGACAGCCGATTACCTGGCAGATCATTTTATTGGTTGGTGCGATCAATATGATTGCCTCATTAGGTGTTTCAGGCATCCCAGGTACTGCCTTTGTCGCCGCAGGTGTCACCTTTGCAACACTGGGGCTACCATTTAATATTATCGCACTTGTTCAAGGTGTCGATCCTATCTTGGATATGGGAAGAACAGCGACCAATATCAATGGTGTAATGACCACCGCAGTTATTGTTGATAAAACGACAAAGCTATAGCTAGATTCAAAATTCAAAATTCAAAATTCAAAATTCAAAATTCAAAATTCAAAATTCAAAATTCAAAATTCAAAATTCAAAATTCAAAATTCAAAATTCAAAATTCAAAATTCAAAATTCAAAATTCTTTTTGAACAGTGTAACCCACTCCACGAATCGTTTTAATATATTTATTATTAATCTTCTTGCGGATATTATGAATGTGGACTTCCAGTGTATTGGAATCAACCTCTTCATCCCAGCCATAAAGCTTCTCGACAAGCTTTGTTTTAGATACAACACGTCCAACATTCTCCAACAAACAGGCTAACAAGGCAAACTCACGCCTTGAGAGTTTAACAAACTCACCATTATTGGTAAGCGTCTGTGCAGCAGGGTCCAACTCCAGGGTTTCAAATTTAATCTTAGGGTCAGCACGTCCGGCTGAGCGGCGAACCAACGCGCGCATTCTGGCTAAAAGCTCACTAAAGTCAAACGGTTTTGTTAAATAGTCATCGGCACCTGAATCTAACCCTTTTACCCGATCGTCAATAGCATCTCTTGCCGTTAATAGCAATACCGGCACATGGTTGCCCTTGTTTCGGATGCGTTTAACAATGCTGATGCCATCCTTGCCTGGTAAGCCAATATCCATCACCACCGCATCATAAGGTTCAGTTTCCAGGGCCTGCTCGGCCATGCGGCCATCTTTCATTAAATCAACCGCATAGTTATGCTGCTTTAATCCCTCAACAATACCCTCACCAAGCATTACATCATCTTCAACAACCAAAATACGCATATTATCTCTTAATATCAACAATGACTTATCCTTTATCTTAGCGATGAAGGTGCTGGAGATAAATAAAAACTTATTAAAGCTACTTAACTGCAGTGATTCACTTCCCGCTTTTGTATATTGCTTTTCAAGCGCTTATCTCACTGAAGACGACCTAAAAGGAATATGTTTTAGTTGTGGCCATAACCGCCTAAGGTAAAATGAACATTAATTGGACGATTAGTCCAGCACTTGCTATCAACATTACTTAAAATTCAATAAGGAAAGTGGCAAAATCATTTGGTAGTAATATATAATATCAGCATTAAATCTAAATGAGCAATGCGCATGAATAAATCAATTACGCTTATCACCTGCATGACGCTGGTAGGTATCTCACATGCAAGTGATTTCACCTGTAACAATACCTTACTAAAAACACCGATCACACCTTTTAAAGAAATACACGAGTTAAACTTTACCAACTGGGCAGATTACATGTCACCCAAGCTTATTCCTTGTTTTAACAAACTATCCAATACCAATATTCGCTTGAGCTACACCACCGATGATAATATGACTCGAGCCAAGGTAATGACAGGTGCTTCTGGGTTTGATGTTATTGAACAAGGCGCTTTGTATCTACCTTCTGAGATCAAATCTGGTGCTTTGGTTAAACTTGATAAATCAAAGCTTCCCAACTGGCAATATCGTAATAAAGCCATTTATGATAAAATTTCACAAATCAATGATCCAGGCAATCAATATGCCATCGTCTATACTTATGGTACAACGGGCATTGCCTATAATGAAGACAAACTCAAAGAAGTCTTTGGTCACAAAGTTGTACCCAATAGCTGGCAGTATCTGTTTAACCCTAAGTATCTAAAGCAATTAAAAAAATGTGGTGTGTCTTTATTAGATGAGCCTGAACAGGTTTTTGGGAATTATTTCCATTACGCAGGCATTGATCCAAATACAACAAGTAAAGCAGATTATGAACGCGCTGCCTTGTATTTAATTAAAAATGTCCGTCCTTATATTAAATATTTTGATAGCAATAAATATCAAAATGATTTTACTGCAGGTAATCTTTGTGTGGTTATGGGCTACTCGGGTGATATGGTGCGAGCGGTGGAGCGTGCTAAGGAAATCTTCCCTGACACACATTTATATTATGTCTTGCCCAAAGAAGGAACGAACATCTGGTTTGATATGCTAATGATTCCAAAGGGTGCTACAAACCTTGATGCTGCTTATAAATTTCTAAATTTCAACATGGAGCCTTATATTGCTGCCATGAACAGTAACTACCTGTACCAGCCTAATGCAGTTATTGATAATAAACAATATTTAAACCAGTTAATGCAGGATCCCAATGTCACCCCAACAGATGAAATGATTAAAAAAATGTATGTCTTAACCATTCACTCACCTAAGCTTCAGGCTTTCATCAGCAAAATGTGGATGTATGTAAAATACGGCATTGAATTTACACCGCAATATGCCAAATAGCATCTAACTGATCACGCAAATATTTCCAGATGTCATCATTCTCACAAAGCGAAGCTTTGGTGGGAATCCACGCAAAAATTACGCCTCATCAACATCAGTTAAAGCCACATGCAAAAGCCTATCCAAATCAAAGGATACGTTGATCATTTTAGCCATAACCGCCTTAGTTTACTCATGATCATCACGTGAATCATCGCCAAGCAATGCTGACAAAGGCTATTGTCCTTGCGTACCCGTCACAGCCGCTTGGCGGCTGTCCACGTAAAAGTTATTCCTAAGCAATAACGGTTAGGGCCGTGTGCAAAGGCTGATCCAACTGCAGCAAACCTAAAAGGATAGCTTTTTGATTATGGCCATAACTGCTTTAGATTCATAACGCTTATCACGTGGGTCCCCGCCAAGCAAGGACGACGGTCCTTTGATAAGGAGTGCCTTTTGGGTTTGGCCATTACCGCCTTGAGTTACCAACCATAGTCACGTCGATCATCGCCAAACAATAATGACAGCCCTTTAATAACAGGTCAACGCTCAAAATAGTGAATCAAACAGGAAATAAGTGCTGTGATTAAGAAAATCAATAAAAACCCTGACAGACTCTGCACACTAATCACACCACCAATTGCAGAGATTGCCGCAATTGTTAACATGACACCCGCACCAGAGATTGCACCAGCGGTTCCGGCAAGTTCAGGAAAAATGCTTAAGCATCTGCCAAGAAAAATTGAATACAAAAGTCCTGCAGAAAAAACGGATAAATACACGTCAACCAGCAAAAGTAATAAATCACCTGATATCATAAGGCTTAGCAACAAACAAACTATATTCACAATAAGCATTAATGAAAATGCCAAGCGCATGATAAAACGCTCACCTTTTTGAATTAATAAACGCCGGGTAAGCGTGCCTGCCAAATAAAAAAGCCCAACGCCTAACGCTAAATAACCATAAAAAACAGCTGAATAGCCCAATTTTGTCTGAATATAAAAAGGCCCTAATATTGAGAAGAAAATCATAATGCCATATAAGATACCACACTGTAAGACTGCCGAGACAAACTGCAGATTCGATAGAATTTTTTTATAATTGCTGGCTATCAATTTAAGTTTAAGTGGCTTTTTATGACCGTAGGCTTCTGGCACATAAGCATACATGGCAAAAAAAATAATAACGCAATAAAGTGCTAAAAAGCCAAAATTTGCCTGCCAGCCAATATAGTGCTGTAAATAACCGCCGATAAAAGGGGCAACAATCGGCCCTAACCCCCAGATAATCGTCATTGTCGATGAAACTTTCATGATTTCTGTTGCGCTAAATATATCGGAAGTTTGCGCGCGATTTATACTTGCCGTTGCCCCAACGGCAATTCCCATTAAAAAACGCAACACAATTACACCTAGAATACTTGTTGCCATCATCACTAAAATTGCCAATATCACAAAAAGCAACAAATTCGCTAACATCAATCCACGACGTCCAAACCGCTCGGCTAATGTGCCAAACAACAGCATACCAATAAAGCTACCCATCATAAATGAAGATACCGTCCATTTAATCATCAGTGCTGAGGTTTGAAAGTAGCTTTGCATATAAGGAAATGACGGTGTATAAAGATCAATAGCAACACCAAAAAATGGGGTACATAACAATATGGCAAAAAGCGCTTTGCTTTTAGCGACAGAATCCAGCATATAATAATCAACGTTTACGAATAATAGCCCCGATCATAAATGAAATATGTTAAGACGCCAATACAGGACGGGCAAATTCTATGGTTAATCAATGATTTTATATATGAACAAACCTAAATCTTATTATGGTCGGGACGGCGGGATTTGAACCCACGACCTCTAGCGCCCCATGCTAGTGCGCTACCAAGCTGCGCTACGCCCCGAAAAATCCCAAATATTCTATCATATAGAAAAGAAATTGTGACACATATGTGCTAAAAAAATCACTTTCTTTTGCGAATCTCCCAACAATGATGAATATTAGGCCGTCTGGCAAAATCCCGTGACAGGCACTGATGATCAATATTCTCACATTGATAGTTTTGTTGAATTGTACTATCCAGTGTGAATTTTCGATAGTTATTAGAAAAATATAACACACCATCATCCGCTAAAAGCTTCATTGCCAACTCAATAAGTACCACATGGTCACGCTGCACATCTAGTGTATTTTGCATGCGTTTTGAATTTGAAAATGTTGGTGGATCAAGAAAAATAACATCAAATTGATTTGGTGTTTTATCTTTTCTTTGCGCAGGCTTATTGTGCGATGATACCTTTTCTTTCAGCCAACTTAAGCAATCTGCCTGAATAAACTGGTAAGCTGTACTTTGTAAATGATTCAATGAAAAATTGCGCTGCCCCCATTCTAAGTAAGTCTTAGACATATCAACGCTCACCACAGATTTGGCATGATTAAGTGCCGCATGCACACTTGCGGTACATGTATAGGCAAATAAGTTCAACAGATACTTCTTATGGGAAGCTTTTGCAACAATCTTGCGCATTTTTCGATGATCAAGAAAAAGCCCTGTGTCTAAATAATCACTGAAATTCACATAAAATAAGGCATCATGCTCTTTGACAACGTGAAAATTATCCATGGTATTTAATTTTTCATATTGCTGCTTGCCGGCTTGTTTCTGCCTTGTTTTGACATAAATGTGCTGATAAGGTACATCAAAAAGTTTATGGATATGATGAAGCATTTGATATAAACGTTTTTTAGCCAGAACAGGATCCACATTTTTACCGGCTTGATATTCTTGAACATGAACATAACGGTTATATAAATCAACTGCAGCAGAAAACTCAGGAATATCAGCATCATATACACGAAAGCATTCAATTGCATTTTGTGCCGCCCATTTTGATAACTGCTGATAATTCTTATACAGACGGTTCTTAAATGCCAAGTGCTTGTCATCCTCTGTAATAGATTTATCTGCCAAACGCTTTGTTTTTTGTGTCACAGATTCTTGCTTCATGACCCATTGATCATCAATATGAAATTTAAAAAGCGTTGTAGGAATTTTTCCGTTAAAAAATTTATTTTGTCTGTAACTGCGAATACCAAGCTGTTTTGTTGCATCATAAGCTGCGCTAAAAATACAAACTTCCCAGCCGTAAAAAGACGCAATTAATCGCTTGCCAAATTGCTGAAACAGGCGATTAAGCTTATCATCCTGATCGTGATATAATCGCTGACCATAAGGTGGATTTGTGACGATAAGTCCATTTGAATATCCTGTTTTCGCGCTTAATGATTCAATTGCTTGAACCTGTAGATCGATATAGTCATTTAAGCCTGCCCGATCAATATTCTCCCGGGCCTTATCAATAACTGACGCATCATAATCATAACCAATCAGCGTGATTTTTTTATCACTTTTAAACGCTTTTTCCTGCGCTTGTTGATGAATACCCTGCCAAAGTGTTGCATCAAAATTTTTTAAATGTTCAAAAGCAAATACTTCTCGGTGTATGTTGGGCGCAATATTGTAAGCCATCATTGCCGCTTCAATTAAAATCGTACCTGAACCGCACATCGGATCAATAAGTATCGGTGTCGGATTCTGCTGTAATTCACTCTGCCAACCACTTCGCAATAAAATTGCACTGGCTAAGGTTTCTTTAAGTGGTGCCTGGCCTTGTGATTGTCTATAGCCTCGTCTGTGAAGACTTTCACCTGATAAAGACAAATAAACAAACACTTCATTCTTTTGAAAATGCAAAGCAATGATAACCTCTGGATTTATTGAATCGACATTTGGCCGCTTACCTTCTTTGTCACGAAACTGGTCAACCACGGCATCTTTGCCTTTTTGCGCGGCAAATTGCGTATTATTAAATGCGCTGTGTTTTCCTGAAACCGTGATTTTGAATGTTTTATTGACATCAAAATACATACCCCATTCAATACCATAAACACATTCATAAAGGTCATTGGCCGACTCAATCGGATCTTTTGCAAGTTGCCAATACACTTGATTGGCCAGGCGAGAATAAAGGCAAATTTTATAAGCAACTTCTTGCGAGGCTTCAAAAAAGACACCCGCCAGTTTTTCCTGCACATTTTGTGCACCTAATGCAATCAACTCATCACAAAGCAGGCGTTCGACAGATTTTGCACAACTGGCAAAAAGCATTTGTTTTTTATGATTATCCAGGGTATCCACGATTAAGTATCATCTATAAAAGCAATAAAATTGCCGCCTATTATATACCACTCACAAACCATTACCACATTTCTTGATTTACTTTTTGATCATAAATTTTTTCTATCGCGACTATAAAAGTTCTTCATTACGAACAAGCTTGCTATTTTTTTATACTAAGCACACGTACAGTCAAGTCATCACATCTAATCGTACTTGAGGTACAAAAACAAGCACATTTACATTATCAACCACAATAAATGAGATGTGTTTTTTAAAATTATAAACAGGAGAGAAATTATGAAAACAGTTAAAAATATCGGTTCTATCTTAGTCGTTATTGCAAGCATTTTGGGTGTTATTTTTGCAGCAGTAAGTTTTTCTTACTCAATTACTGCCGCAATTTTTGGTATTATTCTAAGCCTTATCATGCTTATTATGGGACTTATCAGCTTTGCCAGTGCAAAATCGTTAGCAAGCTCACTGTTTGTTTTAACTTTTGTCATCGCGTTAATTACAACAAGCTTTAGTGCGCATATTGTTAACAACGCGATGATTTTGATGATTATCGGTAGCGTTATTGGGTTTATTGGCGCAATTTCTTTAACGTACAACCCCAATAAAACCGCTTTACATATTTAATTTCACACTATATCACCCCTGAATCTTTCAATTAAAATCCTCATAACCCTATTTGTGATATTATCGCCAATCGTTTATGCTATGCAAAACTAATTATCACTCTTAAACAAATGGATAATGATCACTTAAATCGTCATCTACATTTACGTGCTTATGCTTGTATTGATCAAAAAAATTTAATTAGGAACCTTGATACGCTTAAAGCGCTTCACCCAAATAAACAAATTATTTTAATGTTAAAGGCAAATGCGTATGGCCATGGACTATTAAAGATTGCCGAGCTTTTAGATGGTCGGTGTGATTATTTTGGCGTGGCAAGCGTTGAAGAAGGTGTCAAGCTTCGAAATCATGGTGTTATCAAAAGCCAGATCATGATTTTTTCGGGTTTTTTCTGTGCCAAACTATCCCAGGCACTAATTGAATTTAAATTAATTCCTGTAATACACAGCTTATATCAGATTGACGATCTTAAAAACTATCTGAGACAGGAATTTGCAGAAATCTGGCTTAAAGTAAACACCGGAATGAATCGCCTTGGACTTAATCAATATGATTTTGAAAAAGCATATCAGCAACTTGCAAAAAAGCACACGATTAATGTGATGACGCATTTAGCAGAATCTGAAAATCCAGATCCACGCTTTACACAACAACAATTAGCCTGCTTTTATCAACGGATCCGTAATAAAAACTTCCAGCATATCAGCGCCTTTAATTCTTCTGCAGTACTTTTTCACCCTTTTGAAGATCATACAGATACAATTCGGGTTGGTCTGGCGCTTTATGGTGCATTAACTTTATCCAAGACACAATATTCAAAACCCTTAGCACCTGTGATGAGTCTTTATTCGCGCATTATTGCAATTCAACATTTAAAACCCGGGGATTCCGTAGGCTATAACCGCCAATATATTGCAGATAAGATAAAAAAAATCGCAATCGTATCAATTGGCTATGGCGATGGCTACCCACAGATGACACCAAATGGTACCCCTGTAATCATCAATAATCAGCGTTATCCAACAGTAGGGAAAGTCTCAATGGATCTTATGGCGGTGGATATTACCAATGCACCAGAAACGATCACGATTGGCACCTCCGTAATGCTCTTTGGCTCAGCACTTCCTATTGAAGAAGTTGCGCACGCTATAGGCACCTCACCTTATGCATTAATGACAGGAATAAGCCCTCGCGTTCAAAGAGTCTATGAATAAAATTTGCCTTTCTAATTAGTAATATTTACATTTTTCATCGGCAGTTTTTATATAAACACCCTACGACCAGTCAGCTTGTCAAGCTGAAATAACCCCATAGATATCCAATAGAAAAAAAGGTCACCATAAATCATTTGTACTTTAAATATACAGAATATAGATATAACACCTTGCGTCCTTATCTTACAAATCAAGAAAAATATCTGACAAGATTTCAGCAAAATACATGATAATAATATGTGTTTGTCTATTCCTATTTTAATTACTCTTTGACATACTATCATATGTTGAAGGCGTTTTGTGTGTAACTGCCAAGGCGGGCAAAAGTTTTGATGCCAACTTAATAATTGATATCAAACAGCATAAATGTCTAAGCAAAAGTGATAAAACAAGGAGAAAGGCCGTGTCAAATGCTAAAAATTCCACGCTCAGTAAAGTAACTCACCCAAAGCAACCACATCACTACCAGGAACCCGATGATGCAACCAAAAAAACGATAACTGCAACTGCAAGCGAATCTGAAGATGATGATTTTGATACCGAAAATGATGATGCAAGCTTTGATATGGAAGAGGATACACAAGAACAACATGACTTCTCTCATAGCGAATATGATGCAACACGTATGTATCTTGTTGATATTGGTTATAGCCCTTTATTAACAAAAGAAGAAGAATTTCATTATGCAAAGCTTGTCCAAAGTGGTGACAAGAAAGCCAAAGATACAATGATTGAAAGCAACCTTCGCCTGGTTGTTAAAATTGCCAAGCGCTATAAGCCTCGTGGTAACAGCATGAGTTTTCTGGATTTAATTGCTGAAGGAAACCTTGGTTTGATTCGCGCTATTGAAAAATTTGACCCTGAACTTGGTTGGCGTTTTTCGACTTATGCAACCTGGTGGATAAGACAGAACATTGAACGTGCCCTTTTAAATCATCAGCGAACAATTCGCGTGCCTGTACACATCTTAAAAGAGCTTAACGTCTATTTAAGGGCCGCGAATGAGTTAACAAAACAACTGGATCATGAGCCAACCCCAGAAGAAATTGCCGATTTTATTGATCGCCCTGTTGAGGATATTCGCAAAATTCTGAATTCAACAGTTCAAATGGAGTCCTTGGATGATACCTATGATGATTCAAATCGCAGCATGGTTGAAACCATTGCCGATGAAAATGCGCAGGATCCTGAGAAAATTCATTTAAATCAACGTGCTGCTAAATTTATTGACGCCTGGCTTGATGAGTTAACTGACAACCAACGAGCCGTGTTATCTATGCGCTTTGGTTTACGAGGCTACGATCCACAAACACTTGAGGAGACTGGCGTACAGGTTGGCTTAACACGAGAACGGGTTCGCCAAATTCAAGTCGATGCACTTAAAAGATTACGCGTGATTGCAATAGCAAATGGTATCGACCCAAATATTTTTCTAAGATAATTTCTCTTTTATATTTTCTGTATACCACTGATAAAATGGTTGCTGATGTACCATCCATAAATAATTTTGTCTTTTTTCTATTTTATTTTCTTTAGCAAAAAGGCTAAGATAAACATTCAGCAAAAATATAGGTAATAAATATTAACATGGGGTTTAACATCCATAAAATAAAAGGTTATGCGTGGATTGTCGTTCTTTTAAGCGCTTTTTTACTGTTTTATAAATACATTATGCAAGTCTATCCTGGGCTTATTGCCAATGATATTATGTCCCTTTTTCACATATCACCAGCACAAGCAGGCTCACTCATTGCTTCAACTTTCTGGACTATTGTTATTACACAACTATTCTCAGGACTCATTCTAGATCGGTTTGGCTTTCGGCTTATAAGCGCTTTATCACTTGTCATTACGGCATCAGGGCTTCTTTTATTTATTTATGCAGCAGACAGTGGTGATTTATTTCTTGGCTATGCCGGCCGCATTATGATTGGCTTTGGCATTTCTTTTGCAACAGTCAGCTATATTAAAGCCGTTTCTGTCTGGTTTCCACCACATAAATTTGCCTTTGTGACAAGCTTTCTCGCCTCAGCAGCAATGCTAGGTGCTATTGCGGGTCAAGCGCCGCTAGCCTATTTAATTCATCACAGCGGCTCCTGGCAAAAAGGTTTGACCATTTGTGCTTTTATTGGCTTAATTGGCGCAGTCCTTTATTTCTTTATCATCCGTGATAACAACCCAAAATCACAAATACATGCTGAGAGTGAAACACATACCACATTTAATTTCCAGGCAATCAAAGCCGTATTTTTAAATAAAAACAACTGGTTATTAACGCTTTATTCTGGTTTAAGCTTCACCACAATTGATGCCTTTGCCGGTTTATGGGGTAATAATTATTTTCGTGAACAATATCATATTTCAACCTCACAAGCTGCCAGCATTATCTCGATGATTTTTATTGGTCTTGCGATTGGTTCTCCTGTTATTGGTAAAATCTCTGAGCATTTAGATAGAAGAAAACCTGTAATGCTTAGTTTTCACATTATTGCAACCATTATGCTTGCAATCGTACTAACCTTTAAAACAACCCCGTTTATCGCCTCTTTATGTCTTCTTATCTTTGGATTTTGCCTGGGCATTTATATGCTGACTTTTGCCATTGGTCGACGCATCAACAGCATTGCAGTGACAGCCACCGTTGCCGCTTTAATCAATACAGGGGAGCCCGTATTAGGGGCGATTTTTGATCCGCTAATCGGTTATTTTTTAGAACTTCACTGGCAAGGAAATTATATCAATAAGGCCGGACAGATTGTCACTTATGCCAAAGGTGCTGTACCTGATAATGCAATTAAGCACTTTGCGGTTTCCTCTTACCACTTTGCTTTTCTAATTTTAACCGTTAGCATGATATTGGCATTTATCTTACTTTGCTTTGTCAAGGATAAGGCCTATAACAAAACAGATAAAGCCATATGAATCTGATTGATCAATATCAGCATTGCGTTAAAGCACAAAACCTCCAACAAGATGACTTACAGCTTAGTGCAATTAATAAATTACAGTTGATTGCTCAACAATTGCAAATAAACAATGTAAAGGCGCGATTTTTTAAAAAAAAATCCAATATCAAAGGCCTTTATCTTTGGGGTGGCGTTGGGCGTGGCAAGACTTTTATTATGGATTTATTTTTTAATGCACTGACCATTGAGCAAAAACGCCGTCAACACTTTAATCACTTTATGCAGGAAATTCATCAGCGCTTACAAATGCACAAAGGGCAAAAAAATTCCTTACAACAAGTCGCCAATGATATTGCTGCACAAACACGAATTATCTGCTTTGATGAATTCTTTGTTGAAGATATTGCAGATGCTATGATTTTGGGAAGGCTTTTTCAGTTACTCTTTGCCAAAGGTGTCACTTTAGTTGCCACGTCAAATATTCCACCTGAAAAACTTTATCAAGGCGGGCTTCAAAGACATTTATTTCTCCCGGCCATTGATAGTTTAAAAGCACATGTTGAGGTTTTTAATTTAGACCAGGGCATTGACTATAGGCAAAATCAGCTTAGATCGACACAAAACTATTTCTTCCCTTTGCCCCAAGCAAATATACAACTTGCCGATAGGTTCAAACACACAGCCAGTGATATGGTTTTATATGATACTGAGATTATTTTAGAAGAGCGTTTGGTTAATGTATTAGGCGTTGATGAAAAAGCAATCTGGTTTGATTTTCATGCGATTTGTGGCCATGCACGAGGTGTAAGCGATTATATGGCTTTAGCAAAGAAATTTGATGAAATTTTTATTAGCAATATCCCAATACTTAACACAAAAAATGAAGACCAGGCTCGGCGATTTATTGCCATGATTGATGAGTTTTATGATGAAGACAAAATTGTTATCATTGCCGCTGAAACACACTTTAACGAACTGTATCAAGGGGAACGCCTTGCCTTTGAATACCAGCGAACTGCCAGCCGCCTTCATCAAATGCAAGACATTAACTATTTCAAAAGAGATCAACGCTTATTTTAACGAATACAGCCAGCCTGTTTAATGCTCCTTTGGTTGCCAGCTTTTGGCGATGATCGTGTTGAGATCTTCATCGTTTTCTTTCAATGTGATCTCTATATCACCTGCTTCAGGATTAAAGCTTGCCATGGCCTGGATAATCTTATTAAGCTCATGATGATATAGGATTTCATCCTCGGTCATAATGGCATCGACCTGGTTTTGCTCGTCATCAAACCAGCCCTGAAGCTTGATGGTATCTTCATCCGCAAGGTT
>NZ_QLIT01000083.1 GCF_003574485.1 Facilibium subflavum | reverse complement strand
GGGCTGGTTCTTTGGGTTTAAGCTTCATTTAGTGATCAATGATAAAGGTGAAATTATGGCTTTTAAAGTCACTGAAGCAACAACAGATGATCGTGTGCCTGTTGAGGATTTAACCCAAGGGCTTATTGGCAAATTGATTGGCGATAAAGGCTATATTAAAGGCGCATTATCTGAGGCTTTATTGTCACGTGGATTACAAGTGGTGACACGGGTGAAAAAGAAGATGAAAAAAGGTTTGATTTCTTTACTGGACAAAGCACTTTTGAGAAAGCGGGCAATTATTGAGTCTGTCAATGATCAGCTTAAGAATATTAGTCAAATCGAACATACGAGGCATCGTTCAATTTGGAACTTTATGACAAATTTATTGTGTGGCCTTATTGCCTATTGTTTTCAGCCAAAAAAGCCAAGTTTACGGATTAAGGGAGATAGTGAGCTGATAGTTTTATGAACACTTATGTCGAACTCACGTTTTATAGCTATTGAGTATTGCTGTAAGACTTTTATCAACTGATTTATTTAACACACAAAGTCAACTAATAAAGTCAGGCAATCATGCACGCTTTGCATTATATATCGCCGTAAATTTTTAGGTAATATCACACTGCGTTAGGATACTGATCACAATATTTTAGAACAAGTAAAGCACAAGTACTCGTGG